>JAFLCB010000018.1 GCA_017302795.1 Deltaproteobacteria bacterium
CGGACTCTTCTTTCATCGTTAAGAATTAAGTGTGGTAACAAAATTCTCGAACGAGAGAGTCCATGACTCAATCCTTCAACAGACTTGAGTCCGGGTCCTGTAAACGCAATTCCTACCTAATCCAGCTGAACTCGATTGTTTCCCATCTTGCTCGAACCAACCGTTCCGAGAAACCATGGGTGTTTTCATCTCGCACGCGAACTCCGTTGATCTGCAGAGAAACCTTCGCCTTTATTACGTCCCCAGTTCGATTGATATTCACCAGCTTAAAAGTTTTCACAAGGTGGGTTTCGTTCTGTGCTCCTAGTTCAGATTCGTTAAGAGCAGGTCCTGCGCGCAGAACTTGCTCGACAAACTTTCTGACTTTTGCATCCGCTGCATTCGGCTTAGCAGGAACAGCGTTTCCAGCTGTGGCGTACACAATTGCAACTAGCACAAACATGAGTGCTTTGATCATTTGGACACCCCGCCTATTTGCGGCTTTACACGAAGAACATACGCATTTTTTTCACCACCCGATGAGAATGCTGGAGATTCGCACACATCGCCCGGGTAAATCTCACGGAAAGTACTTCCAGCTGATCGGTACTCGCCTGCAATCGCCTCGTAAGTTGCAATTTGTAAAGCTCCCTTTGCATCTCGCTTATAGCCCTGAAACACGAATGCATGACCAGGAAAAACCACCGTGTCCCCTGGTTCAAGATCGGCCTCGCACTCGTAGGGCCTTACTGAATAGAGTGACTTATATTCGGCGATCTCAGGAAACTGTGCTTCAGCATTCGGATCGCGCGCCATCGATACGACCCGAGACGACAGCAGTTTGAAATCCGGCGACATCGCTAGTCCTGCTTCCTTTTGGCAGCGTTGAATCATTGCTGTGCAATCAGTTCCCGTCGATTTCGGAACGGCTTCGCGCGTTGGAAAATTTTCTGGTGTGGATCCAAGAAAATAGCCATTATGTAACGATGTCGACAACAAGTTCGTTTCACGTTCACTGTTCGGATTGTTGTAATCGAACTTCAACGATACCTGCCCAAGTAATGCCTGAACTCGATCTGGCTGCTGCTTCCATTTTTCACGAAGAACTTCGAAAAGAATAAGCTTTGCTACCGCTGGAGTAATTGCCGGACGCACCGTTCGCGGTGACACTGGGTAGGCAGCCGCGCTCTCACCTTGATTTTCGAACGCTCGCTTCTTTAGATGATTGAAAATCGCACCGGGGGTTCTAAGTTCTTGGAGTTCATCCAACCCGGATCTTTCATACTTTTTCGCTTCGACGCGAGTACCGTCAGACAAACTAACGACACGTGTTCCGCGCAGGCTTTCTTCCATCGCCTGATATGATCCATTAAGTGTGTAATCTCGGTACCAAGGCGCTTCCGGATTATCTGCAGCTATTTTTTCTTTTCGTAAAGCATAGTCACTCTCTGACGAAAAAAACACCGCTTTCAATTCATCTAACGAGACGCCCACGATTTTTGATTCTTCAAGTGCCCCTCTAAGAAGTTCGTCGTCCTTCTTTCGATGCGATAGAATCGTCTTATCGACGTCTTCGAGGCAGGCCATAAATTTCTGATTGTCAAATCCGCCGCTCAAATTAGCAGACTGAAGAATTTTTTTAGCGGCATCAATACCAGTAAGTCCGACTGAACCCATGTGAGAAAGCGAGGTTTCGCAGCGATAGTTTTTTGTTCCGATATGTTTGTGAGATTGGCTTTCGCGTAACGCTTGAAGTGATTTGCAATTTGTCGACCAGTCCTTGCACGACTGCGCTAAAGCCTCTCCGTTAAAGAAAAGTCCAGAGTAGAAGCCGACAGAGATCGCCAGCACCGCCGCAGTACGAGACGAGTTGATCACTTTTTAACTTCAACTTTTTTGGTGGTTCCGACAGACGCAGGTGTTATAGGCCGCTTCGCGTGCTCCGCAAAGAGCCACTCTAGCGATTCCTTGTAGTCAATCATCCGGATCGGAGTTCCATGTTTTCCACCTTCAAAAACCTGCATTTGCACCGGATACTTCGGATCCATTTTTTTTAAGGACGTGTAGTGGTCAATATAGTCCGTTGGCGGAACGATTGGGTCCTTAGATCCGTGCGAAAAAATAATCGGCAGGCGCGACGCAGCGATGGTCGAATTTTCGATTCCAGGAAGCGTGTCTGTACCGCCTAAAAAAACCAGGCCCGCTAATGCTTGACTCGTTTTAGGGTTTTTTGCCGAGTCCCAGCAGGCGAAGGCTCCGGCAGATCCGCACACAAGAATCACTCTCGCATTTGGTGACTGGGTTCGTATGTGCGTAATCAGCGTGTTGACGTCGGCATTCGCACCAACCGTCGGACTGTAGTAAACTCCACCATTTGTGCTGACGATATTTTTGAGACGGTTAAAATTTCCACCAAAACTTACATCGTTTGCGCCGATGTCTTTGTTTCCGCCTGCACCGTGAACAAACACAACGGCAAAACTAGCGTTCTTAGGCTCACCAACCTCATAGGCTTCGATTTGTGCCCCGCCATCGCGCTGAATATTCACAACTCGCTGCGACTTCAGAACACCAAGGTCAACGCGATTATCTTTCGCAACCTTACCCGCAACTTTGTCACGCCCATTAACGTCTTGGTCGCCAAAGACATAGCGCTTGTACGCTCCTCCATCACGAGCCTCTAGCACCTTGCGACTCTTTAGCGAGTACAAATCGTCTTTGAATGGCTTCAAAGCTTGAGCCAACGCTACACGCGGGGCTCCACTGAATACCAGGATTGCTAAAATAAGCGCGAACTGAAGAGCATGTTTCATTTTTTCTTACCGTATATTCGCGCCGAGTTGGGGAGGCGCGACTCATAATTACAGAGTTCTTCAATGCTAACAATATTCGGAGTCTGTGAATTCAAGTCAGCGACGCTTTGTATTCCCTCAAGTAGCTTTGCCTTGGGTTCGTTCGTTTCCGTGTTAATGAGATAGAAAAAAAGCCCCTCAGCGAGTTTCGGCGTTCGAGAACTTTTTACGGCGCCAAGTTCAAAGTAAAGATAGGCATACAGGTTCGACCGTTCGACCTGGCCAAGTGCCTGAGGCGTAAAGTTTTTCTCGCTGGTAGCAAATGGCCACTTTACCGCCTGACATTGCTGGGCCGGCTTACGTGCTTTCGGATTCGCCGTTGCACTGTTAACAACACTTGCCGCCAGCGAGGAAAGAAGAAGTGCGCAAGACGCAAATAGTATTATTTTTTTACTTGAACGGCGCATCTCTCACTCCCGACTTCGATTGCAAAACGATCGTTTTTATCAAATTTTCGATAGATTACCCGTTGATCGGTTGGACTCAGCTTTCCCGAAAGAAAGCGCGTCGGGACATAGACGTGTTTAATGCACTGGTTTTCTTTGAGAAGCTCTTCGATATATTCAACCGTTTTATTTGGACAATAGTTCGGCGGCCCCTTTGGTTCGTCTCGAAACCGCGGCTGACTGATTTGCTGTGGTAGGGGCGTAGGAGTTGGTTTCGGAACAAACTCGTCGCCTAAAATCTCTTTCACAACACCTGGCTTAATGAAAATCGGAATGCCAATCGTCAATTCACTAACGAGGCTACCGGGATCATTCTGATAAGTTTTCGCAACAACAGCGCGTGAAAACCGTCCATTTGCGATATTCACAAACTCAGGCGTCACAGAGCAATCAAGAGAATCTCCTCGCGGAGTCTTATCACTGTATAGGTTCAAGCGCGCGTGACAAAAGCGGGCGAAGCTTATGAAGTCAGCTGAGTGAGATTTTATTTGGTCGTCAGTCGCCGACTGCGCGGCCTTGAAAAACGGTTCTGCGTCTTCATCGTAAACCCCGAAGCCACCTACATTACCACCGTTACGAGATTGGTAGATTGGCTGACTACTTCTTGTATAGGTGGAGCCAAAACCGCTAATGCCCAGTCCACCCAACTGACGTCTTTTGCCCCACTTCGAATTGATCCATTCGTCGCACTTCGACTTATCATTTTGACAATCGAGATAGAGCTTCATCGCTTCTTCCGAATCGCGACGCATCTGCGCCTTTATTTCACTGACTTGCGCGTGGCAGCTAGCCATGGCCTTGCGGATTTCGTCCGGCGTTCGACTTGCAAGCTCAGTCTCCTCCGGTACGTAGCTGGCGTACGGAATCTCGGCGTCAATACTTCCGCGGTACCCTTGGGCTTTATTGATTGCCATTCGAATTCGATCACTACCGCGGTATCCGGCATCGTGTAGTGCACCTTGAGCCGTCGCTGCTTCATTAATGTCTGGTGCTGAATCGAAGTCGATTTTTTTCAGAGCTTCGCGAACCTCTTTCGCTACGGGGTACAATTCGCAATCGCGAGGTGTCTCGCTGCTAGCAATCGCGAGACAATCAGAGTTTTGGCGTCGGAACTGAGCCAGCGATTGGGTCAACTTTTGATAGGGATTTGCCATCGTGTCGAGGTCGGCAACATCAAGTCTAAGCTTAGACGCAATTCGCTTGATTTCCTTGTCGTAAAAACGAATGTTATCCTTATAAACATCAGCACCCGTCATCATCTCGTCGGGAGTTGCAAGGGGTGGCGTGGAATCTTGCGAACCATCTTGATTGGCACTTGTGGACGCGGCCTGCTGTAACTTCAATGCTGCAGCTCGCTCTCGACTTTCTTTGACCGCATCAGAAAGTGACAACTGCGGCGGAACTGGTCGTGGGATCTGTGGTTGATTGTAATATTGATTTCGATCGTCGATTTCTTTTGTTCGATCGCGACACTGAAAATCTTCATTGTCGAAGCTCACGGCTTTTTCGCCGTCAGCTGGCATCTTTGGTCCAACTGGAGATACATAAATCAAATTGTTCTCAGTTCCGATGGATTTCGATCCAAGCTTTGCCTGCAACGCCGTTGCGCAGGCCTTCCCACCTTTCGAGTCTGCTTTACAGGAAAGCGGATTCAATGGGCGAACGTCTTTTGCCTGATTGCTTTCGAGGACTGCCTCTTTGATCCAGCCAGTCTGTCCCGTTTCAGTCTCGATTAATCGCCAGGTTGTCGTATCGCAGTCGAGTGCTCGGCTGAGCATTCGGAAGCTCTGATTTTTTTCGATAACCCCGACCGGAGCGCCGTACGCGGCCGTATTTGCCCCTTGTTCGGATCCGAATCGACCACGCTCATCGTCGGTTGTCTTACAAAGTGGCGGTGCAGAAACCAGCGGCAAAGTTTTTGTGACGACATAAGCTTGTTCCGTCGGCACATTCGGGCCAGGACTCTTCGGCTTTGCGTCTGCAGCTTGCGAGTTTTTCCCTTTAACAGGAACCGGGGCAACTCCCGACACTGATGACTGCACGCCGGCGGGAACTTGAACCACGTCCGGTTTAGCCGACACCAAAGTCGAAAGCGGCTTCACAGCAGGCGAACCGACAGCCGCCTTCACTTCGGACATATATTTTGAAACGAAAAATCCAAAGTAGTTTGATTTAGGAGTCGCGCCGTTTTTTTTGCTTGGGCGGCCTTCTCTTTTGACTTTCCCAAATTGTACAACGTTGTCGAGACACCCACATCTTTTGAGATGTCAAATCCTTGTGCTTTATAATCGTCTTGAACTTGGCGCACAATAGCCCCAACAAGTCGTATGCACTTCGCTGGATCAAGAATCTCTGCGCGAATCTCATCCATCGATTTCGCTGGACGACCTTCGATTTTGGCGACGTGAGCTTCGGCTTCTATCGCAGCCTGGTCGTTAATTTGCCCAAAGCCATAGGAAAACTTCTTACTTCCTACACCGGTAATTCCCATGTTGGCAGCAAGCCAGGTTTGTGCCGTATCTTTCATGCTCACGTTCATCGTGTTCTCTGCGATAATCGCACCAGCAATCATCACCGGGTCGATGTTATAAAGCTTCGCAACACGGTGGATTTCTGCGTTCATCGCGGGGCTCTTGATCACGGCGAGCAGTTCGTTGCGGGGCTTAACCCACGCACCATCGCTCATTTTTAGACGCTCGCAATACTGATCGAAGCTGCAGACATCTTTGAATGCTTTTTCCCAATCAGGAGCGGCTTGCGCAAATGGCACAAGAAGCAACGCTAGCATAATGAGAATAGAAAATAGACCGGTCATTATAAGAGTTAACGGTATATTTTCGATGAAACTATAAGCGGTTCCACGCCTTGAAGTATTATTTCGTTTGGAATCTTCGATCACAAGACAAAGGCCTAGCCTAGTGGCTTCAGAAATGCTGCCTGGGTAAAAAATCAGAGAATTTAATCACACCTCAATGCCCCAGCCGTCGAATTCACATTCACAGGCTGCTCCTTGGACGACGATCCAGGGAATCCATGCTTCAAGAATCTGTTCCGTTACTTCAGTAGGATGTGTTTTCCCATGGACTCGGAATTTACGAGAAAAGATACTTCCAGATTTCTCAACCATTAGGTTCAGACAATCATTTGCCTCTAAATTTTTAACTAATTTTTGTGCAGACTTTTCGTTAGGAGCATTAAAATAGAAATCAAGCTGAACCGATCGGTCAGAGGCCAGGCCGGCATCTCGAATCGCCTTCAAGGTCTCATTACTCATGAGCAAATGCCTTGCGGCGATTTCCTTAGCCTTTGATTCCTGCTTCTCAGTCATAAGTGATCCTCTTCGAGTGGTCCTCGATAACCGGGGAGGTTGTCATATCAGCGTTGATTTCAAAATCAAGGAAGTTTGGAGCTCGATAAAACCTCATCCGAAGAGCTTCTCGAACGCCATATTTCGAAAAAGTTATACAAAAAACACAATAAACAACTTACGTAAATTCAGCTCTTAGGTCAGAGCGCAAGCCTATTCGACTTTGGTCTGTTTAGATATGTAACTCAGGTTCCGAAAAGTCGAGTGTGCAAACCTGGTGTTTGAAGCTTCTAATTTTGCTACTATTGGGTGGACTTGGAATAGATCAAGTTTGCGCACAGGTGCATCCATCGGATCCCGACTGTCCAGACGCATTTCGCGACTTGTTTGCCACTCTCAAGTCGCACCTTGGTGACGCGGTCACCGACAAACGATTTCCCGATGTTGAAGTTTCCTTTCTTGGCCAAGGGCATGGCGGCGGCAATGTATATCACGTCAAACCCAAGGATGGATCCTCACCGTTTGTAGTGTAAGATTATGTATTAGGCGGCGACGATTCAGCTATCAACGATGCACTTGGTTTGCAGATTTTAGATCACATCACAAGTGGTCGTGCGACTCCAAAAGCAATGCGCCCCGTGAAGTTGCTCGAACGACTTGATATCGAAACTTTGAAGCTTGAATACGTTTCTGGAAGAGACATTCAAAAGATCGCAGCGGAAACCGTCGATGCTGAGGCTCGCACAAAGCTAGCGCGACTTTTTATGCGTCAGTTGGAAACGCTGAAAAACGATCTGCCTCACGGCAAAGAATTGACCGTTGGTAAATATAGCTACAAGGTCCTTGATTCGACCTACTATCCTTCCAAGGTGTCTGGCTTTCAAGATCTCGTGGTTGTACTTCGCAGAAAAGAATATCCAAAGGATCTTGTTCAGCTCTGGATCAAGCCCGATAATGTCGTAATTACGCCAGACGGCGACTTCGTTATTATCGATCCTCGATAGGAACTTCAGCATAACAAGATTAAATGTTCGATTAAGATCGAGAATTCCAACTATTTTAACTGATCTCGGAATGAGGCGACTTTAGAATCGTATGCCTGTTTTGAGAGTGAATCAATTTTTGCCGTGTACTTCCGAGACTTGTTTAGAATTGCGTTTGATGTTTTACGACTTAAGTCGTGGCTAAGGATCGCCGATAGAAGCAGTATGCAAAACAGTTCGACAGAAATTGATGGTTTGAAAATTCTGCTGGGCCATCATTCGTGTCTCATTTTGGACTCGTCCTTGTTGTTTACAACAAACCTTCGGGGAGCTTTACGTCTCCTTGGGCTTCCGGCAGGTCAAATTTTTACCGCCACGAATTTGGCGCAAGCCTCTGGTTTATTGAATGAGAAAAGACCCTCTCTTCTCATATGCAATTACTCATTGGAAAACACCGAAGCCTATAGTTTGGTTGAAAGTTTCGAGAAATCGCAACCCGAAAAAAACCGCGTTACGCTACTCACGATTTTCAAAGGCGAAACTCCGCTTATTTGCAGAGGCCAAGTCGATGGTCACATTGAAAAACCATTCAATATCGACGCGATCAGAAAAACTCTACTCAAAGCTCTGGTTAATAAGTTTTATCCTGATGAGTACACGCAGCATGTGCGTGCCGCAGATGACTTCGAAGAGGCTGGGAATCTAGCCCTCGCGATCGACAAATACGCGGAAGCCAAGAAATTGAGTCCAAAACCCTTTCGGGCTTGTCGTGGGTTGGCGAAGGTATTCCGACGTCAAGCCCGACTCGCTGAAGCCTTAGTTGAACTCCGCGTAGCTCGTTCCTATGAGCCGCTTGATTTTAAGACGGTCACCTGGGAATTTGAAGTTCTAATAGAACTTGGAGATTTTGAAAGTGCGGTCGGTCTTGTGCCTTTGATCCGTGACTCTTTTCCGCTCAGTCCTGAGCGCCTCGTTCAGCTTTTCGATGTCGTGAGGCTTTCGAATCGGATGGATGCGCTGGTTCCGCTTTTAAGAGTGTTTCGAACTATGACAAGAAGGACGAAACCTTTACTCAAAGCTATTGAAGTTTCGTTCTTTCACGCCGGAAGTTCGATGATTCCCGGCGATCTAAAAAAGAGTCATGAATATTTTGAAGTCGGGTTTAATTGCACCGGACGAAAATTCGAATTTATCGATAGCGTGGTCCGAGAATATCTCCGGCATAATTTAACAGCTGCGGCTGAATCGTTCTTATCAAAGACTGAAGCCTCAGACGTTGGATCAGGCAGCTACCAGAGGCTTTGTTTTGAGATGGATTGTCGGACTATGTCTCAGGAGCAGATTTTGAACCGCGGGCGAAAACTAATTGCCGATGGGCATGGGACGCCAGAAATTTTCTTGATGATGGTGGCTATGTTTGCGAAAGCTGGGAAAAAGACACTCGCAGAATCGATTATTTCAACAGCGACTGAGAAATTTCCTTTCTTGCGAAGTCAGCTTTACGAGGTACTGAGTCTTAGTTCGTCGTCAACTATCATTGATTTAAAAAAAGCGGCTTAAAACATTTTGAACGGCGTTCTGATAGTTCACTTCGACCTTTTTAGCGCCGAAGGACCAAAGACTGTACCTAAATCCGCCAGCCAGAGAACAGCCGAAAAAACCAAGCCGTACAATCGCCAAGGCCGGCGATGATCTAGCCCTAAGTAGCAGCCGCGATAGCGCCGGAAGCCTCCGGCCAATTTCATAAAGAAAAAGCGAAAATCTGCCGAAATAGACTAGTGAAATGTACTATAAAAACGCGTAACAAAATGATTCGCCCCCTTGCAATCATCGTTAGAATCTTGTCCGGACTAATATATTTCGGCCAAGTGACGGCCACCTACGCCGCTAGCCAGGCGACGATGCAGGAAGTTGATGCGATAGTGCAAGAAGCCGGCAGTATTGATGGACTTCTTGCGAGTTCCGAAATTCAAGACAAGTATTTTCTCGCGCTGAAAGCGTATTACGGCAACGATGAGAGATTTACTCGCGGATCATTCGATGCCATCCTCGGTCAACTTAGAAGAGTCGCACAATCCCTTCCGTCCATTAAAGATCGCCTTTGGGAGGAAATCCCAAGACATAGTTTTGCAGTTCAATCGGATGTTAAAACTCATGGGCGACTCCTCAACGCCAAAAAATGGGCTCAACATATTGCTACCACAAAAGATGAATTAAACTTAGCCGCGGAGGACTTCAATAAGGCTCATGCGATGGTCGCGGGCGAGCCTTCGCCAAAGCCGGTGCAGTCTGCGATCGCAACAATTGAAACTCATATTGCGAATTTTGAAAAAGACATCGCGACTCTTCCCAAAAAAACCCGCGAACTAAAACGTGTTGATTTCTATAAGGGACTTGAAAATGATGAGAGTATCAAATCGCTCGCGGCGAAGATTGTCGCTGACCACCTCGCGAAGACGGAAGTTGCCGAAAAGCTTTCGACGACCAATCCTGACATTCTCATCGACCGGCTAATGGATCTTACACAGAACCCTCATAAACTAATACAGGGATCCGACGGCGATACGCTTAAGAAAATTCCCCCCGGCTTGATCAGGGCGATTAAGAAACAGCTTCCAGATGTAACCGTGCTACTTCAATCCACAGACATCTTTCCGGTGGCAACGCGGTTAACGAATGAGGGGCAGTCGCCCGTACTAGCTGGAAATCCGGGCGAATACCGGTTCACAACAATTCCGCGCCGAATCCACGGTATATTTAAGGGCGTTGTGCTCAACGAGTGCGTCGGCGGATCTTGCTCGGATTTATCAAGCCTATCGCCCGAACGGTGGGCAACAAGCGCCCTCAAGGGTAGCCGTGTCATTCATGTTACACAAAACGGATCCTATCTGGGGTTCATACAAGAGATTCCAATCGTGAACCAAAAGACGAATAAGATCTATTCATCGTTAGACATCGGTGTTCCCCAATTTTCCACCAACCTGATTACCGTTGACAAAAATACCGGCAATTATCAGCAAGCATCGCTATTTGAACGTTGGATCGCAAACGCTGGTCGAACCACTCCGAACACACTGTCGGAATCCGATCAACGGCGATGGAGCGGATATGTCATGGGAAAAAGTGCGGCCATTAACAATGCCAATGCGCTACCAGCCGCGCGAGGCACCGCGGCCTACTCCCTCTTCGGAAAACCAGTCGGAATGAGATCTGATTTCGAGCATTATGACCCACTCGGTGATAAAATTCCCGGGATTGTTTCCCCGCGTGGTCACGCGGTGACTTACGGTGGATCTATGATTTTTGATGCCTTCGTTCCCGACTCGGCCCCGCTTACCAAACTCGGCGCTGTAGATCCGGAGGTAGTTCGAAATCCCGCAAGGTTCAAGGCACTCTTAGATCGGGCCAAGCCCGAGGTTATAAAAAAATCTCTCGACTACCTTGCCACCGACAACCCACTAGATCCAGCAGACACAGCGATGCGCCAGCAGGTGCTTGCTAGTCTCCAAAATCATAAAGACATTGAGGTAAGAGTTACTGTCTGCCGAAACGCCTTCCGTCGATCTATGCCGCTACCCGGCTGTTACCAAATCATCAAAGAGGCACTGCTGAGTCCTACATCAAGTCCGTTCATCGTTAGATGGAGTCTCGATATGACGGAAGGCCTCAGGCCGGACCAACGGGTCGGCGTGATTCGCGACTTTCTAGCAACTAATCACCCAGCAGAATTGAAAGTGTTAGCGAGCGAACTTGGACTCAAATTCGGCCTTCCTCCTTCCCAACTAGTTGAGCCAGCGAAAAACGGCGGATACTTGAGAAGGATAATACAAATTGCCGACCGGTTTTTCCCTGAAAATTCCAATCAGCGCGATTTCCTTTGGGATTTGGTGAACGACGAAACTCCTGAAGTACGACACGCTGCCCAAGCGGCAATCACCCTGGACTCTGCTTCGGCAATGCGACTGCTTCGGCTCGACTCTTTAGACCCCAAGCTAATTTCACCAGCGATAAATGAATTGAATCCTGCAGAGTTCGACAAAGAGGGCAGCCTCGAGCTCTTTGGAAAAATGCTAGACGAATCAGCTCAACGCGGTGATAGCCTCGAAGGCCAGAAAATCGTCGCCCTCGCCTACTCGAAATCTGGCGGGCACTTCAGCAAAATCCCCAAAAAGATTGTTCAATCTATGCTCTCCATATCCAACCCGCTAAGTATCAGCGGCTCGCCGTTTTTCCAGCAAGTGGAGGAGGCACTCGTCGCCAAGGCACCCGGATACCTTGAACTGATCGACTCGATCGCGGATGAAAGCCAAAATCGATCTGTCTATTTTGAGACGTTGGCAGCGCGCGCATTGCTGGCTGAACCCGAACTCGCGAGCGATCCGAAACGGCACCAACAAATTAGACGATTGTTCAACCGACAAAGCACCAATAGCATTGCAGAAATTATAGCAAATGTCCTCGCACGCGACAAGAATACGCCATGGCGAGGTGCGCTGTTCGATGCCCTCGAATCGGTCCTCGTTGACCGACTCGGCAATCGCGGGGCTCTAACGCCGCTTGCAGCAGCTAGATTGCTCAACAGCCTTGTGCCCATTTTACAAAGCGACAACACCAAGGAACAGATCAAAGCAGGCGAAATTGTTTCCAACGCGATAAACAAGTTTGGCCGAGATGGAGGCGTATTTTACGACGATGCAGGTCTTAAAATGGACGAGCTTCTACGCGCTGGCGATGGCCTCCTCAATGTAACTGCATTTAGACCGCTGATAAAAGTCAGCCGCGGGGAAAACCAAAAACTAGCAGCAAATTTTGTAGCAAAAGAGTTGGCAAAAGATTTGTTGCCGAAGACTGAAATTATTCGTTGGGCTCAGGACAACTTCAGGAGAGAAGAAACAGGATTTGGAATAGTGATGTCTGAAATTGAACGTCTACCTGCAAACGAAAACACTGCAAATCTGCAATCTGCATTGACGGACAAGCCCACCGCCATTCCCTCACCTCCGTTGATGTCACCAAATGACATAAAGCCCGCAGATACTTCTTTGCGCCAAAAAAAAATAGCCGCGGGATTCAAGGAACTTATCGAAGAAAACGGCAACTTTGGGCAAGCGTTGCGGCGAATTTCAAACGAAGTCTTCCTTCCAGAATTCCATTTGGAAAAGGATTTGTCTCCTAATCGGGAAGCATTTGTCGGGCTCGTAAAAATGCTCATGCGAGGCGAATATGACAACATCTTCCAAAAATTCCCAATTAAAGGTTTCGACTCTAGCTATCATTTTGGCTCGCGCATTGCTGCTTTTCGTGAGTCACTGTCGTTAGCGGAGCGCGAAAATTTTGATCGAAGAATTCGAGCTTCGCTCATCAAGGCCCTGAAAAGGCCTTGGATCTTTACCTCTACTGATCGCATTGGCGCAACTTATTGGTCCCTTGAAAACCTCGGGTTTCTCAACGTAACAGCGCCGCAAAAAAAAGAAATACAAGACTTACTTTTGTCGAAAATAAATGCACGAACGAGCTTTGGAGGCCTCGCAGGCCTGGGTTCATATCAACGAAATCTGGCGCTGGAAGCATTGTACAAGTTTGACAAAATTGCAGATCGAATTCCGTTTGATGGGGCGACAGCTTTGAAAGTGTTAACGCCCCCAAATGGCGCACTACAAGACTCAGCTACCATGATTAAACGGATTAACTATGCAAGTAAAGTCGCCCACGACCCTGAGGTTGCCGAAAAAATTATTGATTTGATCAACCATAAAAATCCGAGAATCCGTATCATGGCCATAGAGTCATTGGCAGCTCAAGCGAGAAGTCTTGCTCCAGAGACACGCTCAAAGTTGAAGAAGGCACTGATTCAGTTTATGAAGTCTGGATACGCTCTCGAGATAGATGCCGCAAAAGAAAAGCCCGAAAGAAAATTTTCTTCGATAGTTGCTGATTTTCTTCTTCAAGATGATCCTGAGTTCGCGAATTATGCATCCGTTGGCAAACTGCGACACAAACTCCGCGTTCTAAACCCATTGCGAGCATGTGCAAAAGCCTGGGAAGACCTATTCTAGCAGCGAACTTGACTTTCAATCGGTTCAACCTCGGCCGCAGATTGCAATCACAAAGTTGCGATGGCGGCCGGGCAGTATTTGGCGGCACTTGAGGAAGCAAACTTATCAAAGTATCAGAACAATAGCGTTTGTGAAGTTTTAAGCTATGAGTTTTTGAACTGCGCTGAGAAGCAAAAAAAGAAACTTAAGTCAGTCATCAATATCAAGGAAGTTTTAGGAAACTACTGTCAGCCTCATTTACCACCGCCCAGAAATGCCTCAAGCAAAGACCAATTCATGAAAGGTGCAGACCTCTACAGCTGGCGGGAACAAAGTGGGTATGTGTGGTATGCGATACTTCCTGAAACCAATCGCTCTAAAAACGCAAAAGAGCTAACCGAAAATAAAATTAGTCCGGGTTACCTCAAACAAGAACTCCAGGACATTCCCGCGAAGACGGAGATAGCCTGGAACAATCTGGCAGGACTTGAGAAAGGTTCTAATCTCGAGTTCATGCTGCCCGACGGCACCACTCTGCAAGAAATATTAAAAAGCGCCGAGATGGCCAATCTGAACGTTACCGTCATCAAGTAGGCTCTGCGAGTAGGCTCAAATCGGCGTTTGGATGCACAATAGGTTTCAGTCAGAGTTTCACTATCTCGATTGCTGAACTTGGATAGTGAATGCACAGTTAAGTTAGGCGAAAATTATACGAGGTAGTCATGAATTCTCAATTGGTTTTGCTAGTTGCTTGGTTTAGTACGGGGATTTATTTCGCTGAAACCCCCAGCGCGCTCGCTAACCCCGGCTCAAAGCAGCAATCCTCTACGAAGGCAGAGGCTGAAAAAGAAATCTCTAAACTGAATAGCGCTGTCCGTTCTGAGCGAGCCGCGGCCGCGCGCGCCATAGGAAAAATCGGAGGCTCAGAAGCTATCGGCCCGCTCTTGAAAGTATTTGCCGACGTGTCTCGCGATGTGCACAATCGGCTCAATGTACAGGCCGATCCAAAACTCATCCCTTTTTTAATAGCAGCGGCTGATCACCAGGACAGCTTGATTCAAGAAGCTGCGGTTAACTCTTTAGGAGAGATCGGCGACTTCGCCGCGGTCGCCCCTCTAATGCGGATCTTGAAAGCGAATCAACATCCGCCGTGGTGGGTCGCTGCTTCCCTAGCTAAAATAAAGGACCCCCGATCGGCCGAGGCGATTGCAGTCGAAATAAGAACACGCAGCAGACCCGTCGAATTCTGGTTCGCGATTTTGCGCGATCTCGGTCCGGTTTCGTACAATACTCTCATCAAGTTTCTCAAAAATGAGAACGCTGAAGTTCGTCGTCAGGCAGCCCTCACTCTGCTTGGGTCCTCCTTTCAGCAGAAAGTGAATCCCGAACTTATTGAGCATCTCACTCGCTATCTGCGAACAGAGAAAGTTAGCGTTCTGAAACCGGGCGAGTATCTCGGAATTCTTTTGCGAATTGGTGATCCTGCCTATGCGGAGTTCCTGCCAAACTATTTCGTCCTCACAAATGGTGCGGTTGAAGAATCGTGGCTGCATACTCTATGGGCATCGCCATTTCATGCAAGTTTTGTAAAAAACCTTATCGATTTACATTCACACCAAAACGAGTTCGTTCGGACCGGCGCACTGAGTTCGCTCAAGGGCAGGTGGATTCTGCAATCGACCGATCGAATGATTCGTGACTCAGACGTGATAGCAGTCATTGAAATTACCGGTAGCGATCCCGAAGTTTGGCGTGCGAAGACGGTGCGTCAACTCAGGGCCACCGATGCCGAACCAATTCTTATACTCAGAAACGTTCCGTCTGAAGCGATCAAAAATTCAGAGATGAAGGGTAGCTACCTCGCGTTCTTGAAAAAACACGGCACCTTCCACATCCCCTACGGTGCACCTGGCTGGCGCAA
Organism: Deltaproteobacteria bacterium; assembly: GCA_017302795.1. Classification (GTDB taxonomy): domain Bacteria; phylum Bdellovibrionota; class Bdellovibrionia; order Bdellovibrionales; family JAMPXM01. The sequence continues at coordinate 15,524 of JAFLCB010000018.1, forward strand.
CTCCCTCCTCGAAATTGAATCAAAGCGTGTGACCTGGCCAGACGCCCATTCGGTAGCTAAAAATGCACGCGATCTAGACTCGATTTCGAGCGAGATTGCGATGGTCCTAGGTAAACCGGAAAAACCGAAAGCAGTCCAGTACGACTTCAAGCAAAGCTGGGACATCTCGCTGGGCGACGCGGTTTCCGGAACACCGATCCGCACCGATTTAAGTGTGATTGTGCCGGTCTCCGGCGGTCGCGTGCAAGCGAGAAGCGTCGCGAATGGCAAGCTGATTTGGAAGAGCGATCGTGGCGGGATCGCAGGAACTTCAAATCACCTTAACGTTTTCGTAACGGGATCAAAATCCGTTTCAGCGCTCGACTTAAAAACAGGAAAAGAAAATTGGCGATTCGAACCGAAAATTCCCGGCGTCTTTCCTTCAGCAGCGATTTTAGACGGTTCGAACTTATATGTAGCTCTTATCGATTCGTCCCGAGACTTCAAAGATATGCAGCGACCCGCAAATCTAAGAATGTTGCCCGCGATCGGACAAGAGCCGCGCCATTTCTTTTTTTCTCTCGACCCCGCCACCGGGAAAGAGAAGTGGCGGCTAGAAATGCGAGTCGATTCGATTTCGTTTAATGAAACACACATTTTTACCACCGGCGATTACAAAGCGTCGGCGATTTCAAAAGCCGACCGAAAGGTCGACTGGTCCGTGCCACTTTCGACGAGCGGAGCGGAGCCGATACATAGCTATAAAAACGCGGTGTCGTTTGCTTCGAAAGGTCTTTCGAGCGAAAGCGGCGCAGTCTTATGGGAGTCGCAGTCGCACTCGTACGGATATCGCCCCGTCCTCGCAGACGGTACGCTGTATACATCGCTTTCTCGATCGGAAACTGAGCACGCAATGGCAGCGCTAGATCCACTGACTGGCGATCTCCGCTGGCGGTTCCAATTGCCGTCGGCCATCCGCGGTGGCGCCGCCGTGACTGATGACAGCGTGTATTTCACGGCGTGGGACAACAGTTTGTACGTCCTTGATCGCAAAAGCGGCGACCTGAAAGCACAATTCCCGATTCATCTAGATCAATCGGACCCAATTCCGATCATCACGAAAGAGTGTATCCTCTTAGCTTTCAAAAACAGTCTGACCTGTATAGGCCGCGGTTCATTTTAAAAAGACCGCCGAAGCGTGACCTAGCCAGGTAAAATCGGTCCAGATGTTGATCTAGCGAAGACGGCCTCGGAATGTTGCCGTGCCTTGGGCTTCAAGCTCATGAGCAAATTCGATGTCAGCGTGCGAGATAAGTTTTGTCTTTGACCAGTCGAGAGTGACTTAAGGCCGACGTGTTGCATCAATTTTTCCATTCGCAAACATTGCCACAGTCGTAGCTTTTGAAACCTTCTTGAGGTCGGCCTTTAAGGCGACTTATCGTAAATTACTTAATTGTTAATTGATTGATTAGACAATGAAAAGTCGGCCTCAACGGCCGTACACGCTTGGGCAGTACTGAAGACCTGGCGGACAAATCAAAAATACGGAGTAAGTCCACAATCAATCATCTTGCTTGGCGGAAATGAAACGAGCCGATTCTCTTAATGCTTGATGGAAAAGTCATATACGTTGCGTCCAGTCGCAGTTCGCCCAACCACAGCATCTGATGTGGTAGATTATATTATCTCTACGGCGCTGAAGTTGAAGGCGAGCGATATCCACCTCGCACCAAACTTTCCTACACCCGAATTGCCGGACCGTTATCTTTTGCGCTACCGAGTGAACGGAAAACTTCGAATTGTACGAGCGATTTTTCTCACAAACATTTACAATGAGGTTATCGCTCGAATCAAAGTTCTTGCAGAGATGTCTCCCGATACCGGCGTGCCGGCCGACGGCCAGCTAGTCGTGACGACAGCACCACCGATGTCTAACAGTTCGAATAGCGGCATTGACGTTTCTGAAACTTTTGTTCTTCGAATCTCGACAATACCAAGCCAGGGTGTTGATGAACTCGTCATGCGAGTGCAGCGCAATGTTTTTAGCAAGCTCTCGATAGAACAACTACAGATGACCTCGGTTATGCGTGAACGATTAAGGAAAGTAATCCTACAAAAATCTGGATTGATCGTCTTAAATGGACCAGCTGGATCAGGAAAAACCACTACGATATACTCGATCATTAATTCTCTCGCGTCGCCGAAGAAAAAAATTATTACCGCCGAAGATCCCGTGGAAACACGACTTCCATACGTAAATCACACACAGGTAAACAGTAAGACAAGTTTCGCGCTCCTCAGCCGGGCTTTTATGCGCCAAGATGCGGATATAATTTTTTTAGGAGAAGTTCGCGACGAAGAGTCAGTGATCTAGACGCTTAACTACTTCACAATCCGTTATTGTCATGACCGGCCTGCCTCATTTTTTGCACCCATTAATGATATTGTTAAGCACGCCGTTCGGCTCAAGGATCCACAGATCGACTTTGCCATTCGGAAATTTTGCGACAATCACCCCTTTGAACGTATCTTTGCTCGCAACAGAGTCCGAGCAAACAGTCTTTAGGTCATCTTCAATGTACTCTACTGTCCGATACCTCGAATCTGTTCAACGTTCCGATTTTACTGAAATGAGTTTTCGACTCTACCACGATCTATGTACAAGCGGAAACTACTAAGGTAGTTTCAAGACGTTAACGAGTGGGCTGCCTTTTGATTTTGACTATTTGAATGGCAAAGGAAAACTTCTTTATGGTCACGACGCTCGACGATCTTGCAAAGTTAGCACGCTACTCTTTTGTTGAGACTCTCAACTGTGATCCCGAAGCGAAGCCCAACGGAGCCGATCATTCACCAAGAGAAGTTTATTCCGGGCACTATGTAACTGTGAATCCGACGCCAATAAAAGACCCTGAATACGTCTGTCACAGCCGAAATCTGTTTCGTGAACTTGGCTTCGCTGAAGAACTGGCACAGTCAGCGGACTTTGTCAGGATATTCTCTGGAGACCTCTCGCACGTTCCACAGCCGATGCGAAAACGCGGTTGGGCCTGCGGCTATGCTCTTTCCATTTACGGCAGGGAATATTACCAGCAGTGCCCTTTCCAAACCGGCAACGGCTACGGCGATGGTCGCGCGGTTTCCGTGTTCGAGGCCATCATCAACGGCCGCCCTTGGGAAATGCAGCTCAAAGGCGGCGGTGCTACACCGTACTGTCGAGGTGCTGACGGGCGGGCGGTTCTGCGCTCGAGCGTGAGAGAATTTCTGGCACAAGAACACATGCACGCACTTAGAGTACCAACCTCACGATCTTTAAGTTTATATGTTTCCAAAACTGAGAAAGTAAAACGACCTTGGTATTCTCAGAATTCGGCCTCAGAGAATCCCGACATCCTGACAGCGGAAGCCGTTGCGATTACGACAAGGGTCGCTTCGTCGTTTATCCGGATTGGTCAGCTTGAGCTTTTTGGTCGCCGTGCCCGGAAGAATGAACACCCAAAAGCAATGGATGAGCTCGAGAAAATAGTTTTGTTCTTAATCGATCGAGAGTACGGCGAAGTTATTGATAAGAAACTCGCTACTCCCGAAAAAGTTTTATGTCTGGCGCGCAAGTTCATGGATCGGCTCACGTCGCTAGTGACGAACTGGATTCGAGTCGGCTACTGCCAGGGTAACTTTAATAGCGACAACTGCGCCGCCGGTGGCTTTACTCTCGATTATGGTCCGTTTGGCTTTTGTGATGTGTTTGATCCGGAATTTCAGCCATGGATCGGCGGCGGACATCACTATTCGTTTTTGAACCAACCGCTGGCAGCCGAGCGAAATTTTCACATGTTTTGCACTGCACTTCTGCCACTCTTAGTTTCTCATCAAGACTGCCAGCGACAGCTAGTGGAAATTCAAGAAACCTTCGCCACAGTGATGCAAGATAAATTGAAAAAGATGTGGGCCGCAAAGCTTGGACTCACCAATTTTGAACCGGAATTGTTCGGCGAACTCGAAATGCTGATGGCGCAAACGCCAGTTGATTACATCATCTTCTTCCGCGAGCTTTCGATGTTACCTGAGGAAATTGGACCGCTTAAGAAAAGCTTTTATAACAAAAACGACACTGAAAGAATGAACTCACGCTGGTCAAATTGGTTCACGAAGTGGAGAGTGTTGATTGATTCATCTCCCATCAGCTCGCATGATTTATTGTCCGCCCAGATGAAACTCGTAAACCCAAAATATATTTTACGAGAGTGGTTTCTTGTGCCTGCGTATCAACAAGCAGCTGAGGGTAACTACTCTTTAATTCGAGAGCTGAATGAAGTGATGACTGATCCGTATGCCGAGCAATCAGTGGATGTTGAGAAGAAATATTATAAGCTCAAGCCGACCGAGCTGTTTAATGTGGGCGGAGTCTCGCATTTTAGCTGCTCGTCTTGAAGCCCTCTGCTGAGTAGAATGTAAGGACGGAGTTTCCTGCTTTGGGCGGAATGTCGCGATCGACGGCATCGGCTTCCGTACTTGAGCTTCGCGAATGGGGAGTTGGATTCACCTCTAATCCGAAAGAAAATAATTAAAGTGGCACAAGTGAGAACTAGATGACGGTTTAATTGGCCTACTCTTCGCTTTGAGGCCAGGTCCAATATAATTGGATTTTGGAAATAAGATATTTTATGTATTTAAGGAACTGCTTATCTTCGCTTTCGCTCGCTTTTCTTTCGTTCGCAGCGCTTACCGCGTGTCAGGTTTCGGACACATCACCGAGTGAGCCCAAGAGCAAGGCAAGGCAAGGCAAGGCAAGGCAAGGCAAGGGCTGAACCACAGATCAATGATGGCTGGGGAACTGTTTCTCTTCAAACACCAATGTTTTTACCAATGGAGAGAAAAAAAGACGGCAGTCGGTTGATTCAGCCAAAGGGAAGGCCTATCAGCGCTAGTCGAATCTATGGCATCAGCCAACCGAATGAGCTGCCTTCGACACTCACATGCAAGAAGTTTGGATCTTTGCTAGCAAACCGCATCACGTTCATGGAACGAGACACGCTTGGGCACCGAACCAAAGAGGCCGCCTTTACTTTCGAGTCAGAAAACTTTCCGAGCGGTGCAGTTGATCTTGAAACCCACAAGGGCAACAGCCGCTTCAACGTGGTATATCAAGAAGGTACCATTCGATACTCTAGCCGTTGGGATCATACTGTCTGCAAATCGAATATAAGTATAACTACAAACGAGCGCGGAATCGAACAGCTTGTAGGCGAGATCGAATGTAAGAATTTGGTCGGAAATAGTACGGCGCTAGACGCTTCTCAAGGTGCGCTTGATGATCTCGACATCCGGGTGAATTTTAGATGCGATGTCGATGATCGCAGAATGTAGTGTGGCGACTTTCGATCGTGGAAATGAAGGAATCAAACTTCACGCTGCGCGTTTTTCCTTGTGAAATGCGTATGCGACGGAGCCAACAAGCGGCTTGAGAGCCCTCTACTGCTGTTGGTTCCAGGTTCCATTTATTTGTTTGAAGGTCATTCGCGTTTTAGTTGTTTGTCCTTCGCCAGAGGACTCTTGAGTCAGAATGACTTCGTTTTCCGAAACGGACTCGTATTTGTTTTTTACTGAATTTTCCACTCCACCAGCCGGTACGACTGGACTTCGAATCAATGAACCATCCATTTTTCTGAAGGTCAAAACATCATAGCCAAGCTCAAACTCCACTCCATCAAATGCTGGCACCTGAAGATTGAAAACCGAAACGAATTTAGCGCTTTGACAATTTTGTGTGAAACGTTCGAGCGGGATGGTCAACAAAGATAAAACGAAAAAGCCTGATAGCGACGGCGGCGCAGGCGGCGATTTCTAACGATCACACGCGGCGCTTGCTGCGCGACAATGAAGACCAACGACTCACATACATAGGAAGGATGGCTGGTCACACTGGGAAACCAGGCCTTCGTTTGCAACTGAAAAATAGCTGAAACGACTATTGAGTAACGACTATTGAATTGTCGTGACCGAAAGTACTTTTTGAAAGGCTCTTTCGTCGCCCAAGATGTCCTTCAAAATAGCCTCTTGCTCTTTCGAGCTCGCGATTCCAAGCGAACGACCCAACAAGATGGTCTCGACGATTTCCGCTTTGTTTCTGCTCTTTGCCGCGCCATCCAGACGATGAATATTTTCGGCGATAACACGATTCTCATAGTGGCTGTGTACCCACTTGGCGAAAACTTCCTTCATCACGATCTGATTGATCTCTGGCCCCCCGCGCCCACTCGTACCACCGAAGCAGTCCGAGTTCGAGGCCTTGCCGCCTTTGCTGTCGGTTGTAATCTCTGTTTTGCAGCTAAAGTTCCAGCTCTGGGTTTGGGAAAACGGGGGCATTTTGTCGATCGCGTTTCCACGGTCGGTCATTGCTGCGCTGTAGGCTACATTGATAATGTTGTTGTAAAGATAGCGTTTGGTGGTCGCTGTGACCTCTATCATACTAGCAGGTATAGGCTCAGACTTTAGTGCTGGATTGGATAAATTTAACGCAGCTTGATTCTTCTTCCCCTCGTACCAGACCATCTGCTTGCCTGAACCGGCATCTTCAATACGAACCCGCTGCTCATAGTTCGTGCGTGCTGTTGTCTCGATGGCCGACGCCGTTTTATCAAAATTGGCGATAACACCCTGAAACTTGGCCCAAGCGGCCTCACCTGCGGCCTTTTGACGGGCCGCTTCGATAGCAGGATCCTCGATCAGCATGGTGCGCTCTTCAATCTTTGTATTCGAAAGCCTGTTTGTGAATTCGTTCTTGGTCTGTTGAATCGAAACCTTGAAGCGAGCCGAAGCTTCATCGGCGATGCGAGCAATCGGAAAACGCTCGGAAATAGAATCAATCAACGTTGCGCGATTACGTCCTTCGACTTGTTCTTTGGTCGACTTATGCATTAGCCCATCGGGCTCGGAATGCGATAACAACTTGTAGTCGATGGCCGTTCCGTATTGCTTCGCAAGAGTAGTACGCGCCTTGCCGATTTGCGCTTGAACCGTCTTTCGATCCGCCGGAGAAATATTCTGACTGTACAACTGCTGAAGATGATAAAGCGCTGTCATCGGACGGCCATCATTCATCGCCTTGTCCGCAAGTTTCATGGACTGTTGAATCGCATCAGATGGAACGACTGGTCCGATGGCCCCGAACTCGCGCTCGAGAATACCGGTCATTCGAACATAGCTCGCCGTCCGCAGATCATTGATGGCCCTCGCTTCAGCCGCCGAAACATAGTAGTGGACGGTCTTATTTAGTGCGCCGCTATCGACAACTCCGCGCAAAAATTTATGCGCGCGAACGGCATTTGCTGTTTTTGGGAGAGGTCCGCCATTGAGGTAAGCGGCGTATTCCTTGAGGAAGGGCCTCAACTCTGGCGAGTCCAGAAGCGAATTCAGTGTCATGGAATTCAGCGAAATAGTGCCAATACTATTGCTGAGGTAGTTACCGAATCCGGCATTCCGCTTCAGACAGAGATTCCACTTGTAATCGCCCATGTTGCCCGAACAATGAAAGGGCTCCATTATAAATCCACCCATCACCGGTATCACAGAGCTGCCTTTGGGCGAGATGGCATCCCAGGCGGTTCGATTGTCAAAGCTGCGCACAACACGTACGTTCTCAAGCCAAAGACGATGTGGGGCAATGACGGTGAAATCGCCGCTCAGCAAAGACAGGTTGGCCAACCGGGCTGCCTTAAAACTAACCCATTTGGCCGTTAGAAATGTTCCAAAGAGCTCTCCCTCAATAGAAATATCGGACCCTAGAATCGTTTCTTTCGCGTGTTCGCCGATAATCTCGTATTGCCCCTTACCCAAACGAATCACATCACCTGCTTTTGCAGTCCTTAAGACCTGAAGCAGCGTCGCAGGATTAAATGCAACCGATTTGCCCGCCCTAATGAGAGTTGCCTCGGTGCCCTTATCTTTCATTTTTTCCACTTGCCCCGCTACAGCTTTGTAGGGCGGCATCATGCTCTGCTCTTCTTGCCAAGAGGAGGCATGAAAATAGTTTTCTTGGTATGGATTCTTGCCTGAACTCACGCCGCCGGAGGAGACCCCGTCAGTCACACAGCTAGCTTGCACAAGAGCCAAGACGGAAGTTGAGACGAGAACGGCTGCCTGACGAAAGGATGTCTTTACATTGGTTTTCATATGAACCAAGTATGCAAAAAATCGAATTTGGACGTCAAACTTGTTGCTGTAGCCCCAAGAATCCCAATCTTTGATCTGGTTTTTGTCTGATAAGACAAGAGAACCCACAGCGGACACTTATGATGGAAAGCGATATCTTAATTTTGTTTTCGTCAATACCAGGGATAGCCAAAATTTTCCAGGAATCGTCGATGAGTAGCACATGACCGCGGCACGAAAGGTGATTGCCGAACAACATGCAGTTCAAGGCGATGGACTTAAACCTAGGATATGAACTTGTTGCGCTGCCACTTGTAGCTGCTGAAGAGCGAGCGCAGTTCGTCGCCATGAATGCTAAAAAATTCTTAGCCCCGCCTTGACAAGGAGCCAAGCGATCTCAGCTTTCAAAAAGAATGCAATCAAGCTTCGCCCTTCGCTTAGGCACAACCTTCTTCTTCGCAGTCATCGCGTTCGCGTTTCTGATTGCCGGAGAAAACCCGTCGAACATTAGCCTAACCTTTTTCTCGCTCACTTTATCAGCTTCTCTTCTGGTATCGCTCTTACCGCAGTTTGCGAATGGCCTTGACTATGCGGCCCTTGAATTGAGCCGCGCTAAAGCAGCGCTCTCATACCGCCTTGACGTCCCCCGCAAGGAATGGATTAAGCGCCACGATCCATATCTCATCTGAAATTCGTCGCCTTACGCGACCGTTTCTTACCTCAATTTTAATTCACGTCTCGGAGTTTCAACGATGGATATTCTCGTGCAATTTGCGCAAAACGCATTCTATTTCAGTTACGCTCTTGTCCCAAACTGGGGCTTCGCGATCCTCTTATTCACGTTCGCAATTCGCCTCATCCTTTTTCCTCTGCAAATTTTCACCATGCGCGAACAAGCAAAAATCGCGCGTTTAAAACCAACACTCGACGCTCTCCAAGAACGGCATCGAACCGAACCACGAAGGCTTCTTGAGGAACGAAGTTTAGTACTGAAGAATGCTGGCATTAGACCTTCGGTTTCGATGGTCGCGATGATGATTCAGCTTCCGATATTTTTCGCGGTCTACGAGGCGATCTCGACAAATTCTGCACTCGGTAGCTTTGGCTTCGCATGGCTTCCTAACCTCGCGCAGCACGACCCCCTCTTTATATTGCCCTTTATACTGGCGCTAACTGTTTGGTTTCAATCGCGATCGTCAAACGCTTCGCCTCAAGTTCCGAAGAGCTTTGCCTACGGATTGTCAGCGCTTAGCTTCTTCTTCATGGCCACCATGCCGGCCGGTGTCGCCCTTTACTCGGTCGCAAGTTCCGTTTTGCAGTTCGCCTCTCAGAAGATGATATCCTAAGCGAATGTCGGAAAAAATCATCGTCGTGCATGGGGTCAGCAAGCACGACGATGAACGGAGAGAACGTAGTTAAGGGTTCCAGCCGTAGTAGCGGGCGTAGACATCGTTTTGGACAGCGCGACTTCAGCGGGACGAGATTTATGAAGCTCATTTAGCTTCGCAATCTCAGAACATGCGGGTGCATGAAGTGATCTATTCGTGAAGAGCAAATGAAGTTCAAATTAAGTCGAGCAAGAAAACCGCCAAGTGTATCAATATCAAGCGCACTTAGCGGTCTGGTTCTAGCCTATGAAATTCTATCTACTGGAATTCTAGCTACTGAAATCGGACAAACTATTAATGTACTTAGTTAGCCAACGAACAGCTGTAAGTTGGCAGGCTGCCCGGTACAACCAACGTCGATTTTTCGCAGACTAAACCGCCGACAGATTTGCGAGTTTTCGAAGCGCCAGCGATACCCGGATTCAAAACTTCTTCTTCCACATTCAACGCTTCATAAATAGCACCGTCGTCGCGTGATGGCTGTGCCTTGTCGTAGGCAAGAAATCTAACTGGATTTCCACTAAGACTATCAACATTGACAGTTAGAACATGTAATCCAAGAAGCATATCTTCACACGTTCGCAACGTGCTATCTGTCAGCGAAATTTCAGTCAGCATGCCGCCAGCTGGGCGAAGATCCTGACGAGCTTCATAGATTTTGCTGTTACAAACATCCGTCGACACTTTATACGGAAGTTCAAAACTGCTAACTAAGGCTGAAGCAGCCATGCAACGGGGACCACCGCTGCCCGAGTACTGACCGCAAATATCATTGACGACAGTAACTTTGATTTTTTTTGTCCGACTGTTGGTTTCAACAATCGCGACATAAGTTGACTCTAAGGAACCGTTCATTTCCACATGATTTAGAACATGACTCGTCGTTGCGCCCTGCGACACAGCGCCCGTAAATAAAACGATCGAAACCATCATTGACGATAGAACAAGTGACCCAACAGTTGACCTAGAAAACAGCTTCATTTGAATACCCCTTTTATATTTTTTGAATCTCGGTATTAAAAAAACGCCTGCCGCACGTTCGCATATCAACAGCCGTGCCAGGTCTGTTATTTCCATATAAACAGATGGAGTCGAAACAGCGCCATCCAACGTTCAAAACAACTCAAAAGAGTGGTTCCAGAACCGACGCCAGGACTCTTCTTGGACCATTAGTTTGGAACCACAGTTGGCTTTGAAACAGTGTCTATAAATTGGTATCCCAAGCGACGTTACAGATCGTGTCAGATTACTTCGGCTAGCCGGTTGTTCAAAACTTCGACGAGGTGACGTCTTGTGGGCGAAATCCCGATAATGACTTTCGTATTTTCAACTCTGTTGGCGACACCATGCTAGAAAACTACGAGGGAACCCTCTGCAATCAAGACGACGCACCAATACTACCAGCGAAACGCCAGCGGCGGCCGCAATCAGATTAAACTCGAAATCGATTCGAGCGTGACGGGCGCATCACACCGCAAAGAAAAGTTCAGGCACCTTAATCATTGAACGACACCAATCCCGCTATTCTACAGCAGCTGATTGATCGAGCACGGTGAAAATGAAATTCAGGGCCCTCTCCAATTCCGACCGAACGCTTGGAACATCCTCTTTGAGTCGAATCGGAAGTTGATCCGACTGCAGTTTTTGAAAGTAGCTTTCTAGCTTTGGGCGAAGGCCTACTAACTCAAGTAAATGAGGATTATTGGACTTTTTTAAATCTCGCACACTTGACGTTTCGAGCAACTTCTTAAGTTCTGCTGCGCGACCTAATATAAACAATCGGCGGTCGTTTTCTTTCGCCTGCTTAACGTCACGGCGCAGGTCTCGGCTATCATTCCCCGTCTTTTCGCGAACCTCCTGCACAGTAGGATCCCCTTGCGGATTTTCATTGGTAAATTCCCAAATTGCAGTACCGACAATGGCAGAGGCCGAAACAGCTGAAAGAGCCGCGCCGGCTTTGACAATTCCTAAGGCTTTGAACGCCCAGCCGAAGACGCCGCCAGTCGCAACGATGAATACGCCGTCACTCGTAAACTGCAATTCTCGAATCTTTTGTCTGACAACAGGCCGGAAGTCGAATTTTTCTTGTTCGGAGATCACCCGTAACCGCTCGAAGAACTGGTGCGAATTCAACAGAGCCAACGAATACGCATCACGAGAAAGTATCAACGCTTCATTTTCACCGAGAGGGTCACTTATCGACATCAGGTTTGAACCAAAAAGTTTGAACCACGCGGCTACTGACGTACGTACCTTTTCATCTAAAAGCAAGCCACGACTAAACAAGCTCTTTTGGCGTTCAAGCTCAAAAGGGCTTAACCATTTACCTGGCGTTAAGTCAGCGCCACCGCGGTGAAGGTAGACGTAGACCGCAGCGAGTTTGTCGGCGATTTCTGCACCTTGTGAATCGACTTGAATCGCAAAAAGTTGCTTTCGCGAATCGATCGAAAGCTGACTTTCTAGATGTTTCTCGCTCAGATCAGCAAAGGCTATTGGAGCGACCAAAAGAGTCACTCCCAACACCGCCATCGATAAAACGTCCCGACACGACCGCATTCTAATCTATCAATCGATTTTAAAGAGTTCTTCAGCCGCACGAGGAGCTGCCGCCCGCGGCGCCAATCCTAGCATCTGTCTCGCTTGTTCCGAAAGCTGGGCGTCGACAATGGCAAGATCGGCTTCCGTTGCCTTGAAGATGTCCTGATAGTCCTCTTGATTGAGGAATAATACCGGAGCAGCCTCTCGCCAGAAATAGTACACTGCGCCACCAATGGCTACGGTCTTAGCCGCTGGAAGACCAGCAGCGCGAATACGTGCCATTATTTTACCGACGCGACCTTTTGCATTGTATTGCTCAGGATTCACAACAGATCTAATGTTCCTCTGGCCAGCATAAAGGCTTCGGCCGTTGAGATAAGTTTTGTAAAGTCCGTAGCCTGTCGCACCTAACTCAATACCTATGACGCCTGACTGAGCTAGCATCTGAGCCGTCGGATCCGAAATTCCGTTCAATGACGCTCCTGTGCTAGTCGCAAATTTCAATTGGATCATCATCATTGAAAGACGAAGGTAGTCAGCCATGAGGGTAGCCATGCGGATGTCTTGTTGAGCCTTTACTACGTCGACCGTTTGACCCGCTAAGGCTGAGGCATCAGAAGCCAAATCGGCAACCTGTTGTTCCGAGGTAGGATTGGCATAACTCATACTTGTAACAAGAGTAGCTGCTAGGAAAATACTAGATGTGCGACGGAACATAGAAACCTGCCATTATTAAAAGTTGTGCGTAGTTGGGGGCAAACGAAGCACTAGCCATGCCGTCGCTCCGCCTTGAGATTCTTTGGATTAGTGATTTCAGGAGGGAACTACGTACAATTTTTTAAAAGTACATGGCCTCAAATAGGCACTGACAAATGTTTTTACAGGCAGGAAATTTTTCTCCGCCTACTGATCTTGCCGCCTTTTTAACAATTCGACTTCCGTTTGCCAGACTACAAACTTCTTTTGTGCCTCGACGTAATATCCAACTTCAAGTTGATCTGCCATGATTGCAGCCCGTTCTTTGGCGTCGTAGTACTCAGCCGTTCCCATCACTTTCGTGAATCCAAACACGATGGACTTTTCTGATGCGGTCCAAATAAACCGGCCAGCATATCTTCCATTGAGACAGATTTCAAAAAATGAATGACTTACCTGATCCGTACTCCAAGTTGAAAAGTCTTTTGCTCTGTCGCCCAACATCTGTCGAATTTTTCCGAGGCATAAGGGAAAGTCTAGCTGGGTCGTCTGAAATTTATCAAATCGCGAAGTAAAGGAAAACGCATTCGGATCCAGTTTGTTCAGATCTGCAAAAAGTCGTCGCACACGAGATCGCTGCTGGGCTCCGATTTCGTTCCTATAGGCGGCTGTTTCCTCGAGGTTGGAACGACAGATCGACTGATGACGCTTCATAATCTTTTCTGTGCTCGATAAAAAACTCGCTGCCAATTTTGATTCAACCGCTTTGGAAACCGCAGTTTGCATCGTGGCAAGACATGTCGTTAATTGCTGAGCAATGGGAAGCGCCGGGAAATTTCCCTTCTTGAAAGCGTCTTGTAAATCGATACGTTGGGACTCATCGATTTGATTTAACACCTTCTCCTGAGATTCAATGCCGGAAACAGCAAGAGCGTTCATCCGTGTAATCAAAACGTCTCGTGCAAAAGTGGCCGAAAGTTTCGTCACGGTTTCATCAGCATTGCCTGTAGTTACACCAAACGTTTTGGCAATTTCTGGAACAATTCGCCGCCCGATTTCGTCGGAAATTTTCGAAATCCAATTTGCCAGACAAGGTTTCACAGACGGACGAAGAAAGGCGTGCTGAAAAGTTAACTGAGGATCTACGATCCCGTCGGCATTGAACGACTGAGGATTCACGCAAGTGTCCCAACCGCTTCCCGTCAAGCGTTCAACTAATTCTGGCGAAAGAAGCGCCACTAACCGATCCCGAAACGCCTTTTGGTGAATCTCGAAGGCATTCGCACGTTGGTGCCACTGAAGTTCGAAGGCAGAGTTGTAGGATTTAATTCCTTCGTAGAGTCCAAGATTTTCGTTAAAGACCTTTACCAAAAGTAAATCGTACGCTGCTTTCTGATTTTCCTCGATCGCTGCATACAGGAATAGGCGCTTTGCATTGAGCTGTTCAGTCATTTTGATCCGAGCAATTTTCAATTTTTCAATCTCAAGCGTCGTCGATACTGCCAGAGAAACCCGTTCCGAATGAACAAGCAGCAGCGTTCCTGCAAGCTGACTATTTGCGGCGGCAGATCCACATCCTCGCCCTTCGAAATTGCCAAATTCAACTTCAGCTTCGATGTCTTTCACAAGCTCTCGCCTTACACAGCTATCTGCATTGGCGAGCATTGCCTCAGCACCATTTGCGTTTCCCCCAGTTGCACAGCGTTCAACTAAATCATCTAGCTTGAGATCAACAATGGACTTCGCTCTTCTTACCAAGAGCTCATCTTCTGACTTTAATGGAATTTCGAATCCACGGGAAAGAACGATTTCCGAAATAAACTGCCGCTTAGATTCAATTGGCATTTTGTTAACAGCACCAAAGGAGCCAAAATAATAGGCGAGCGAATCAGCGAAGTCTTCCTCGGGCGCAGTAGCAGCATAGCTTCGTACGAAAGCGTCAGGGCCCGCTTTTGATTGCCATTGTCGAACGACCGCACCAGTAGCCTTATCAACAGTTTCACCTACGCTCCAGCCCGAAAGGCTCCGCCACTTCTCTTGTTGAGAAATATACTGATTGGCCGGTGCAATGTCCTTTATTGCCGTTTTTGTTTCTTCATCGGTGTGTTCCCGCATGAAACCGATAAAGTCGAAGTGATGCCCCACTTCGTGGGTAAATCCTGTGTGCCAAAAATGATCCGATAGACAATTATCCATGAGGAGAACATGCGACCCCGCATAGGCGATTCCGCAGGCGCTATCACCCTTAATCTGCATTCCATGTTCAAATCTCATCATACCTTGTAGATCACGATTTGCGAACATTCGATTATGGCGAGCGCTTAAATAAAGGGCCTGCAACGTCAGCCGCTTGATTTCGATTGGCTTAAAAAGAAAGGCGCTAATGTTTCCATCGAGAAGCGCTGGTGGATTAGAAGGTGAAATCGGACCGAGAGACGGAACTGCACTTAAAACTGAATCGGTCACAAGAAAAAAGATATACGCCATTTCAGCCAAATCTTTGTCCTTGTAAAGCCGAGAATAGATACACGAAACATCGCCACACTCCGCTTTTAGATATTCCGGGTGGATGAACCGAGCAGCACGACTTCGAAATCGCGCCAAGATCTTTTCTTTTGAACCCCGTACTTCCTTTGGCATGACGTAGGAATTGAATTCTTGCCAGGCAATCTCTTTCGCGCGGTAATCATTTTCAACTCGATTTTGAAGACAAGCATCGCGAAAATGTGGCGGAAATTGTTCTTGATCAGATTGCGCAGACGGAGACCGACCAACCGCAGACGAATCAATTAAGAGTTCCGTCAGTGTCGCTGCGTTTTTTATAGGTTTAGAAACCAAGCCAAGAAAGATGAATAGAATTGCGAGTGCACCAACCGCGAGCGGATGCTTGCGAATGAGAAGTCGACTAATGCGCATGTCTTTGCTCACTTTGCGCTATTCTTTCGACAAGTCCAGTTTCCGAGTTGAATCTCACGCTAAGCCCTTGTTTGGGAATGCGCATGATTTCGTCAGCCATGTGTCCGCACTTAGATTGTTCAGCACTAACGACAGAATAACTCCACTTATTTTTCGCAGCTACTTCAAGCCAATAAGCAATTGTCTTTTCCGGCCCCAAGGGTTCGCGATGCAAGCCTATAACGATTCCATTTTGCGCCGAATAAGTTTTCGAAGTTGCACCCGGCCCCGTAAATCTTAAAGTTTCATTTGGTTGGTCAGGACTTGGCCACTTTTCAACCTTTGAAGCCGATAGTGGGCTTTGCGATAGTTCCTGCGCAATGACCGAATCAAGCTTCGTTTTTCCAAACTCTAATTGGTTCGATTTTTGACAACCCACCAATAGGAAAACGGACACAAATAGACGAAAACGGACGTCGAAATACATACGACTATTTCGGAAATGGTCGGCCAATACTTGATTCAATCTCAACCCGACATACTATTTCTGCAGGTCGATGGTCTAGCTCGAGGGGGTCTAGCCTCAGATTGTATATCTGTCGGCTATTTCGCGACGAAAAGTGACAATTCACAGATAGCTTTTTGAGCAATCTCCCAATGTTCGCTTTCCGCCTTGGCCAGAATAATGAATCACATTATCGCGCGATCTAATTTGGAGGATACCCCGATGAACAAGCAATAAAAAGATAACCTGTCTTTGGTAAATACACTTGTCGGAGTATGCTTAACTTTTTTGAGCGGTCAGTTAAATGCATTAAATGCGTCAGCTATGGTTCTTAAGCCCAACAGCAATTCAAGTCCACGGCAAGATCTCTGTGAAAACCTGAAGGACTCCAAGATTACCGGGCACTATGAAGCAAATTCTCAACGGATGTATCCAAAATTTTTCCGAACGATTTCCGAAAAGTTGCCGCCGGCTACGACTTTGCGATTACGGCCAACTCCAAGAAATCAATACGCCGTTATATTCCGCACAATCGCGGAAACTACAGGTAATACAAATTCGCAAATTAATACCCAGTGCCGTTTAGCCAGCTATCCAATCGTCAAATGTCAAGCTGGCCGTCTTAAGCAAAGCAGTTAGAATTCCAACTGACGAATTAATATTGTTGCATGACGAAATTGAAATCGTTTGTGCCATTGAAATCATCGGTTTGCCAAACACCATCGACCACGAATGAGATCTGCTGCCAGTAGACAGTTGTTCCAGCTTGGCCGCTTTCAAAAATAGGAATGCCTGGCAGCAATACGCCACCGGGAGTAGTATAGGCTGCAAGTTTAACCAAGAGCTTCCCGTTTGCTTTAGTTAGCCGCAATTCTAAAATGTCGAGCTTTACACCGGACGAGTTAACTGATTTTTGCCAATTTTTAAACAGCACGGTGATATCAGAATTTTCTTTTACATTGCCGCTGGCGACAATAGAAAGGTCTCGAGCAAGCGTGTAAACTGAGCAGCTATAGCATCCATCGAAAGGCTGTGGCGATGAGAAGTAGTTAAGAGTTAACTCAACTCCCTCTCTGCTTTTCAAATAGATGGAACGATCTTGTGCCTGAGCACCGACTGTCGCGATCAGGACTAAAACTAGTGACAGAAGTCGGAAGATAATCATCAATTGCTCCTAAATAAATAATTGGTTTTTTATACTCAACAACGACAAGATATTCGCTTTTTTTTGGAGCTAAAGTCAGTGTTCGCAGGGAGGAGTGAATTTATTTCTGCGTGAGACCGGATTTTTATCTACTTAAAGAGGTCGGACAACACACTGGCATCGACAACTGTTCACCCGCACGACGGCGAACGAGCAAATCCCGTGCAGGAAAAACGACGAAAATTAACTCGACCAGAAATCTGCAACGTCTTTTAGAATCTGAGTTGAGACCAGTTCACGTGGACTTTCGTCAAACCAGTCTTGTGGCATCGATTTGGCGTAGCTGGATTGGGTAAAGCGATCATCAATTAAAACAATAAGACCACGATCGGTCTCGCTGCGAATCACTCGGCCCGCCGCCTGTACGGCTTTTGCCATTGCAGGATAGGTGTAAGTATAATCAAAACCTGCTTTATAACTCTTCTCGTAATACTCACGTTTCTTTTCCCGCTCGAGATCAAAGTTCGGAAGTGGAGGTCCAACGATAAACGCTCCGATTGCCATTTCGCCCGGATAATCGACGCCTTCCGAGAACACTCCACCTTGAACCGCAAACACGAGGTGGTCGCAATTTTTTTCGCGAAGGAGATTTAAGACGTCATCGACGGCATCTGTACGCATCGACCGCTCTTGCCGGATGACACTGAAGCCATCAGACGCTTCAAATTCCCTTTTGTATTCCATTAAAACACGCTCCAAAAAATCAAAACTCGGAAAAAATACAAAGTAGTTTCCCTTTTTTATTCTGGTGATTTTCGAAATAGTTTCCGCGATCCGCGGATAACTTCGCTCCCGCTCTGAATACTTCGAAGAGATTTGCGGTATGATCAGAAGCTTCCGGTTAGATTTTGCAAACGGCGACGCAAACTCGGCTTTGATGAGAGAATCACGCTTTAGCCCCATAAGCTGGCTATAATATTCAAAAGGTTTCAGTGTCGCCGAAAACGCGACCGTATTTTGATATTCATCGTAACTCGACTTCAACATTTCTGAAGCGTCACAGCACGTGATTTTCACCGTGGCGGGGTTCGGGCTGAATGTCGTAAAGAACTCTTCCCGATCGCTGTTAACAAACTCAAGCGCAGCCGCAAACTCGGACCAATAAAAGGAAAGCCTCATCAGCACATCTCGAGGTTGAATGTCCACGTCGGAAGCAAGATAGGCCGAAAGGAGGCCTCGGAGCTCTTCATCCTGCGCGTGAAAAGCCCGAACCGGAGGTTTAATTTTTTCGGCTGCAGTCTGATCTTTTCGTCCGCAAGACTTCACAACTTGAATACAAGCACTCAGCTGCTTTTGCGCTTCGGAACGAAACTTTTTTGGCAGCTTTTCGATTTCCTCACGCATGTTTTCAAGAACCAATACCGACAAAGTCGGAGAAAAATAATCCATGGCTCTCGCCGGTAAATTGTGAGCCTCATCTATTACCAAGTTGGGCTTTCCATCCTGATCAAGACCACTTCGCG
The DNA here is from genome assembly GCA_017302795.1 of Deltaproteobacteria bacterium. Taxonomy (GTDB): domain Bacteria; phylum Bdellovibrionota; class Bdellovibrionia; order Bdellovibrionales; family JAMPXM01. Next base: position 34,343 of record JAFLCB010000018.1, read on the forward strand.
CCAATCGACCAAATGCAGACCGCGGGGCAAAAACATAGTTGTAATCACAAATGACTGTTTCAACATCGAGCGCGGCATCGAGTTGCAATTCGAAGGGGCATACTTCGAATTCACTTCCCATTTTTTTGAATGTTCGCGCCGTGAGCTTCTTTTTTTTCGCAAGTTTATCAAGAAGCATGTTCGCCGCGAGTTTCGTGTAGTGATCCTTCGCGTACTCACAGTATTCAGGGTTACAAAGCGGTTCGTTCTTAAAGCAAAGCTTGCTTTTGGCAGTGATCGAAAGAGACTTTAGCTTTGCTCCAGCTTCCTGAAGTCGTTCGATGGCATCTTCTGCCACCGAGTGCTGGCTATTTTTAGGAGTGACGTAAACTACTCGCTGCCCACGCGCCAGTGCTTCTTTGAGACTTGGATAAAGAACTCCGACTGTTTTTCCTAAACCAGTCGGGGCTTGAATCAACATGGGAGACGAAGTTCCCATACCATTTTTGATCGTTTCAATGAGTTCAATCTGGCCTGAACGCGGCTTTGAAAAAGGAAATGGTAAGCTTGAAGAAATCTCGCGCCTCCGTTTAGCCCGTTTTTCAGCTTGCTTCGCTAATTCAACGAGCTCAAGTAGTCGACGAGCTAACCAACTTTCATAAGATGCAACATCAAGCCTCACCGAAAGATCGATCGCTTCTCGGTTTCTTGTCGAGACAAGATGGAAACCGAGTTCCGGCAGTTTCGAATTTTGGAGCCAGTAAAAATATCCGTAGGTTAACAATTGAAGTTCGTAGGGATGTGCAAGCGCCGATTCGCGAAGGCGCTTTTGCATTTCGTAAACATTAAAAGCGGATTTTATTTCTTCTATACGAGGGCCGGATTCCGCGACGGATTCTAAGGTCTCGAATAGTCCGTCAACTCGACCGCCAACTTCAAATGAAAAGCCGCCGGCTTCAAACGTGTGAGTTAGCTGCACTTCTGGTCGATAGTTCGCGTGCGACCGAGCGCGCGCTGCTTGAACTTCTTGATGGATCTCTAGGCCCAACTCAGACGCCCGGCCAAAACCAGATAGAACGTCAATACTTCCTTTCAGCGGCGACGGCATAGCAAATTCAGTCACAGCCAGGCGAACGGTCTTCATAAAAAAGACATCTGTTCTACGGACTTTGTTTCAAGAGCAGTATCTGGAAAAGCTTGAATTCCTAAATTTCGCAAATGGCGAACAAGAGCACCGTTCCCCCGGTGTTGAACATAGACACGCTTGGCGCCTGTCGCTAATACGGTGGCGACCAAATCGTTCCAGTCGGCGTGATCCGACATGACAAAGCCAGTGTCGCAACCGCCATATGTTCTTCGACTAGCACTTGCCATCCAACCTGACGCAAAGGCAGTCTCGAATTTCTCACCTAGCAGCTTAGATTGACTCGACTTCAAGAATGACTGGGGTACAAGAAAAAGTTCGCCGCTCAACTCCGAGGTGTCAGCGATCCGACTTAAACAGATCGTTGGAGCTAAAGATATCCCGCGGGCTCGGTAGCAATCAGTCAGCGCCGTTGCGGCGGGATGACAATAGACAGGCCTCTTCATGTACGGCTGAAGAACGCCTAGGACCCGCTGAGCTTTCCCTAGTGAATAAGCGAAAAGAACACTACTGACGCCGTTTACCCGATTTTCTTCAGACCATTCCGAAATTTGCCGGCCAAGGTCAATTCCTTTAGGCCACTGGTAGGCCGGCGTACCAAAAGTGGCTTCCGTGATAAAGACGTCACATTTCACTTCTTGAAATGGTTCGCAGGTTGGATCTGGATCACGCTTGTAATCACCGGAAACAAGCCAAACTTCACCAAAGGGTTTACGGGTTCCTGGGTTCAGTTTCTGCATGCGAACTTGGGCCGAACCAAGAATGTGCCCTGCCGGATGAAACGAAAGTTCGACGTTCCGTAGGACAAACTTTTCACCAAAATCAAAGCCATGAACTTTCGCAGTTTTCCCAATTCGAACTTTGAGAAGATCAACACCCGAATGCGGTGTATAATAGTTTAGGCTTCCGCGCCGAGCATGGTCAGCGTGGGCGTGCGTGATCACAGCGTGTTCAACCGACACCATCGGATCGATGCTGAATCCACCTGTGACATTGGTGAGCGTCTTACGAACAAGATTCAGCATAGGTTATCGAAACTATTCGAACTTGCGTGGAAAATCCAGACTGATAATGGTGAAAAGTCACTAGACGAACTCAAGAACTAAGGCTACGTGAAGCTGTACTAGGTTCACTGCTCGCTCGATGACTAAAATTCTCGGAGGTTTTTTTTGAAATATTTCGGCTTGGTCGCGGCCTTTTTGTTTTTTGCTTCAGCTTCGAACTCGCAAGCAACCGAAGAAACCGTAGATCTCGAGAAGGAAAACGCGCCCGCCTCGACGACTGCTCACCCTAACGGCGGCAGACAAGGCAGCGGAGGCCTATCCATTATGGGACGGGTCGACCTGACGAGCGACTATGGGGCTGGCAACCCGGTCGGCACGACGAATGGTGACTCGACGAAGTACGAGAAACTCACGAATAATCACTTCTTCTTGTTTTTGAAAGCTAAGCCCTCCGAACGAGTCAGCTTCATGGGCGAATTTGTTGGTCAAAACTTCTTCACAGTTGATTTTGAAGCGACAAAATCGCTGTCCATATCCTTCGGTAAGATTTTAATCCCATTTGGCGACACGCGATATTTTCATCACTTTTACGGTGGCATCGCCGGCTATGGAGCTACATCCGGGATCATGCTGCCAAACATTTGGTCAGCTCCTGGATTTAGCTTGGGATGGAAGTGGTCTAACATGAAGTTCGACACCTATGTCGTCCAGACGCTTGGGCAGGACGCGGGAGCAACAGATCCCGTTTCAATCAACTCTTCTTCTGCGACCTCCAATCGGCGGCAAGCGGCGGGTCTTCGATCGTCTTTTTCTCCGCTAGACCGAGTAGGAATTATTCTGTCTGCTTATCATGGCGACTATACACCCAGCGTCCCGCTCACCATTGGCGGCTTCGACATTAACGCAGAATATGGTGCCATTCCTTGGGGCGTACTAAAGCACCTTCGTTTTTCCTACGGCGTTGCAAATGCGTGGCTAAAGACGGTCGTTCAAGGAATCGACTATGAAAAACGGGGGGATTATGCCGTTATTGGGACAAACTACCTCAATCCCGTTGAAATTCGAGTAAGGTATGGAACTTACCTTAACGATACCCGCGCCAAATCGCAGTTTGACGTCCACAATTTTAATCTTGGTGTCAATTTTCCAGTGGATGTGCTACGGGTTCTGCTCGAATACCAACTGAATTACGAGGCAGCGAACGAAGTCGAAAACGACGTCGCCCGAGTAATGGTAAGTCTCGACTTCTAGCCAGGATCTATTTGAATGCCGAATGCGCTCACTTTTGAAAATGTACTTCAGCTGCGATTACGTAACGCTCCTACGCCTTTGAAGTCTCTCGCACTCGGGTTCGTTTTTGCGCTTTCCATGGCTTATGTCTATGCCATGGGCAACATCGTCCTTGTCGTCGGACTAACTCCGGATGCAATTGCAACCCATTACTATGGTGCTGCGGCGACAGTCGAAGAGTCGGTAGCAAAGCCAGCTCAGGAAGAAGAGGTCAATCTCGATGAAATCGACGCAGCCGCGAAACCAGCAATTGGCCCACGACCGAGCTTCAAAAACCTAGTTGCCGAAGGGCACTTTCATCTCTTTGGGATGACGAGTTTCTTTTTCGGAATGACACTTCTTGGTCTTTTCACCTCAGTGCCTGATCGCTACAAGGCTATTTTACTCGGACTACCCTACCTATCGATCGTCGCGGACAACCTAAGCTTCATGGCGACCCGTTTCCTAGGTCCGCGTTTTGCTTACCTGACAGCTGTGTCGGGCACCTTCATGGTGATTTGCTTCTCGCTCCTTTGGATCGCTATTGTTTTTGAGATTTTTAGCAAACCTCATTCTACCAAGCAGGTGTCAGCGTGATTCGAACTTTAGGTCTCGTTTTCGTAATTTGGATTATCCTGATGGCTTTGACCTTTGGCGACCAACAAGTGTTTGCGAAGGAATTAATGACCACAAAAGATTTTTTAAAAAAAGAACTCTCGAGCTCCGCGAAAATGACGAAAGAAACCTTCCCGCTTGCCGCGGCCGAACTGAACTCATTGAAATCCATCGCGCCTGACTCGGATGATCAGTCGATTACCTTCTACTACGGCAAACAAGCGGACGGGAAACTCGACAAGGCCTGCACAATTCTTCCCCAGAAGGGTAAAGAGGGGCCGATTATCGCAGGTGTTTGTTTTTCTCCAAGTGGACTTATCGCGAGTGTGACGATCTTGCAGCACCAAGAAGAGCGCGGAATGGGCATCGAGGAGCAAAGTTTTCTAAAGCAATTCAACGGGAAAAAAGTCAGCGATGGATTTGTTTTAGGCCAGGACGTTAACGGGATCAGCGGCGCAACATGGTCTTCGAAGGCGATGGCCGAAGTAACTAGAAAAGCAAGTTTTGCATTTAAAACCTTTGTCGGAGAAAAAAAATGAATCACACGCATACTTTTTCAAACGTTTCAAAAATAGTTTCTGCGATCGTGCTTTTGCTGTTTGCCACCGCATGTGGAGCCGCTAACCCGTTCGAGCGCGGCGAATCGCTCGAGAGTGGTGAAAGCGAAATTGCAGAGAGCGCCGCGCCCGGCACGCTTCCATCTTTGAATGAAGCTTCCTTCGACGCGAATGTAAAACCACTTTTCGCAACTTCGTGCGATCGATGCCACTCGGCTCCAACCTATGCCGAATCAGTAACACTCTCGGTCTTAGGTGATCCCGCGAATAGCCCACTTTACCAAAAAGCTGTCGGCATGGGTCATCGCACGATTTTCAAAGACACATCAGCAGAAGCAAAGATTTTAGCTGATTGGATTATGGGTAAGTGATTTTCTGGTTTGGTTTTTTGCTTGCGGGGCTGGTCGGTTGTTCGACCGCCCCTGTTTTTTGCGAGTCGCAACAGTCTTTTTTAAGCATGGGCTCGGTTTTCGAACTTCAATTGAAAAGCACACGCGAAAATCAATGCAATCAAGATCAGAACGAGACTCTGTATCTCTGGATACAAGACACCCTCACACGGCTAGACCAAGAGTTGAGTTTGTATCAACCGCAAAGTGCCCTCTCGAGGCTCAACAAGCACGGCAAGGTCGAGGCGGTCAGTGATGATTTTCTAAAAGTGTTAAACCTCTCGATCGATAGCCAGCGCAAAACTCATGGCGTGTTCGACGTCACTTTGCTCTCCGCAATCAACTCTATGAAAAACGGCCGTCTCCCTTCGCGCAAGCTCGTTGGTCCTGGATTGGTGAAGATCTCTGACCGCAGTATTTCCTTTAAGCAGAAGGGAGTCGAAATCACATTTGACGGAATCGCAAAAGGCTATGCCGTAGATAAGGTTTCCGAGCACCTAGAAGCCCTCGGTTACCGCAACTACCTGGTGAATTTTTCCGGAAACATGCGGTGGCGTGGACGCCGGGCCGACAATGGATTTTGGGCTATCTCGATGTGGAATCCGGTAACCAAAAATACGATACCACTTGAGGGTACCGAAAGCGGCGCGATCGCGACCTCTGGTCCTGAACATCGTGGAAAACATATCATGGATCCGCGAGATTTCAGCTTCCCCGAGCTCTATTCTTCGGTCTCCGCCATCGGTCCATCGGCTGCGATCTGCGACGTACTTTCGACCACGCTATATGCCCTCGATGAAAAAACGGCCGACACGATGCTCAAAATTGAGTATTCCGATTACAAAGTATGGCGAGTCTTAAACAAAAACTGAAGAACCCAGCAATAAAACAAACTTAATTGATAATTTGGAAAATTTAATTTCAATTTATTCGTGATATCCTATTGCTCCAGGCGATACCAATCCAGACAGAAAACCACCAGTGTTTCACTTGGTGATTCATTAATCTTTTGCCGAGTTTTCAAGATGCAATCCGTAAGCGTCTCTTGAATCTTGTCGACGTCGGACTTGGAAAGACAGTGAATCGCGGAGTAATGAAGTCCATCGTCGTGACTCTCTTGTAAAAACTGGTTCGTGCGATTGCGCCAAAGAGTATGTGTGAGTCGAGCAATCGGATGAGTTGCTGGAAGGTGAACATTTTTTGAATTCGCACTCCAAGTATCGCCACTAGCTGTCAAAAGGCCCAATTGGCCAAGCTCACGCAATGTCTTTGTAATCTGTTTGACCGGCAAATTTAATATCTCAGAAAGGTCCTTCGGTGACTGAGCTTTGATCATGCAGGCCACATGAACCGCAGCATTGACCCAGCTGGAGTAGTACTTTATCGCGCCCTCTTCGCTTACTTTTGAATCCACCTTAACAGAAGGGGCGAGCTTTTTTCCATCACGTCGCAATCTATCAATTCGCACCTGAAGTCTTTTTTTCATGGCGGGAGTTGCTGCGCGCTCTTGATCGACCAACAATAAAAAATAGTCGGTTTCGGCTTCAGACAAGTGTAAGTGGACAGCAATTCCCAACGCCTGATCCGGGGTCAGGTGAACAGTACCGGCTAGGACCCGCGTTAGCCAGGAAGGACTGCATGCGGCGGCCCTCGCGAGCCTGGTGCGGGTGCCGCGATCACCCTGGCCCTTGGCACAGGTCTCCACGAGGGATCTGTAGTCGACAATCGAAAATAGATTCATAACTACTCACCTTAATAAAATAGCAAAAAAAGTGTGTAGCTTTTGATAAAACTATCCTAGCACTCAGTCAAGAACAGGGACATAAAGAGTTCAACGGCAGCAATGCCGATGAACAAACTTAAATGGAAGTGGAAAAATAAATGAGATTCAAAATCGGTTTTCTAAGTGTTTTGGCACTTAGCGCTCTTACTAGTATTTCTACCCCAGTCTTCGCCCGCGGCGGTGGCTCTAGCGTGGGTCCCGCAAACCCTGCTGCGATGAACTGTCTCGTTCTTGGCGGCGAGCTTGAGAACTACACGACTGAAGCCGGAGAAAATGCAAACTGCGTGATTGAAGAATGGACCTTGTTCAAAGAAATGAATGACCGGGGACTCGTCAAACCACATCAATATGGACCAGGAGTCGGTATGCCGAATCCGGCAGCCGTGAATTGCATCGACATAGGGGGCGACCTTCGAGCGGAGGCGATGCCGACTGGCGAAACCAGCACTTTCTGTGTCGTCGAACAATGGACACTGTTCAATACGATAGATGCTGTGACAGGTCGTTAATCCATACGTCGAATCAAGACGAATTGGACTGAGATGAACCAGAAGCCCGCCGTCGCGGGCTTCAAAAAATCTAGATCTAGAGCTCGCGGCAAGTCTTTAGGTCAGCAAGTCCACCTGGAGTAACAACGAGAAGCGATTTGCCGCCTATTTTGACAACGTAGGCTCTTGCAGATCGACTAGCGAGAGTTGCTTCGCAGTCTGAGTTCTGTTCGACCAGCTTTTCAAGAACCGTGTATTTGCTGATTTCGATCACCTTTTCTGCTCCTAAAGTATTTTGCACATCTTCTTCCGTAATGAATGTAAGTGCGGATGCACTTGAAGCTATCAATGTCGAAGCAATCATCGTAATAATTTTCATAGACTCTCCATGTAAACTTGGGTTGATTGGTTGATTTATCAAACTACGCTTTAGGTTAACTTGTGCGTCCAAGTAAACTGGCAAAAACGAAAATCGACTATAATCAATGTTCGCCGAAAATTTTTCGCCTCAAGATGTACTGTTTAGTACTGTTTAGTACTGTTTAGTTCTGTTCCCCACTTCCCTTTTACAACTTGAGAAGTCTTCAGCGCCGACTAACGGGCGACGGCGGAGTACTCGTGATGACTCACTTGGGGCTGATGATTGTTACACTTGTTTCGCGAGATTGGCTTGATAAGTAGAGAGAAATATTTTTGCGGTGCGGGCTTTGTACCTTAAGCCGCGCTGGCTGACGGCAAAAAATGGTCGATAATAGTGAAACGACCTCGACCGGATTTTTTGGATAGGTACATGCATTCGTCGGCCTGTCGTATGACTGCGTCTTCTGTCGCATTCGTATCTAAAGTTTCAGGGGTTACAATTACGCAGCCAACGCTGACCGACACCGACACCGGGTGTCCCAGAATCGAATTAATGTTTTCAACAGCTTCAATCACGCGACGGCAAATTACCTCGGCATCAGCTTTGGACTGAACCGAATCTAGTACGATCGTGAACTCATCGCCCCCCAATCGAGCGAGCAGGTCAGAATCGCGTAATAGTATTTTGGTCCGTCGCCCGACTTCTTTTAATAGAAAATCGCCAGCACCGTGACCAAGTGTATCGTTGACTTGCTTGAAACCGTCGAGATCAAAATACACACAGGCGACCGAGTGGCGGTTTTTTCTGCTGATTTCAAGCGAATGTTTCAGGTGATCCAATGCCAGGCTGCGATTCGGAAGCCCGGTGAGCGAGTCGTGCGTCGCAATCAGTTCAAGTTTCTCCGAAGCCGATCGCAGAGCCCGAAGTAGAAACATCGTGTAGATTGAGACCATCAGATAGTTCGCCATAAGTCCGAAAGACACAAAAGGAAGATTTCGCCAATACGGGACCGCGAGAAAAATAAACGATAAACCCAATGTACTAAAAATAATAGAGTTGATCAGCGCACGCTCACCAAAACGAAACCCATTGCCAATCGTGATAAACGGGTAGATGAAAAGAAAAAGCGCAGCTTTTTCGTGGCCGAAATAAAGATAGACCGTGCACACGCCAACATCATGAATAACTCCCAAAAGGCGACGGGTCTTGTTAATCTCAGGCCTAGCGTAAATGTGGAGTAAAATTGAGCTACTGGCAAATACTGAGAATATAGTGAGAAGCTGGCAGACGAGACTGTCGAAATCGAGCCCCTGCATTGAGAATCGATTGTGGTAGGTGATGTAAGTAACGGCGACAGAAAGAATCGCAAGTCGCAACAGAGCTTGTCGGTGTTCAGAATCTTTCCGTTTGCTAAAACGAGCCCGCATATCTTGAATTAAGCTCATAGCTATTCTTGTCGGAGGCGAAGTTAGCTGCGGTAGTTGAGAATTGCGTTTACAACGCGCCCTCGTTCGAGAGGTTTTCGACTTAGATCATTTCTAGTTCTGCCGTCACCTCCGTTTTTTCGATCACGTATTTTTTGTAGAGTTCGTACCCAT
>JAFLCB010000019.1 GCA_017302795.1 Deltaproteobacteria bacterium
AACGGACCGAAATGCTGTGAAACAATCTGAAATACTACCTGCGGTTGGTTTGTGTATTCGATTTGGATAAGTATCGGATTCTATTTTTGTTTTTTCGGGTTCCAATTTCACCAAGGAAAATTGGATGTCCAGTAGCGGCAACTCGCAATAATTCACCGGCTATTGATATCATTGAGTTTTTCGAAAAACGGTCACCTCGAATTATCGAGGAAATCGCACCGTTGTACCGGAAAGGCCTCTCAATCAGTGACATTGAGGTCCAAACCGGAATGAAACGTCACGCGATCTGGAATGCTTTGAAAAAGCATCGCGTTGAACTTCGCGCAGCGGAACCAGTTTCCTTCAAGAGGTGGCGGAAGGGGCGAGGTAAGACGCGGGCGAGGCCGCCTTACGGCTACAGCTATTTCCAAGGCGAGGTGATCAGGGACCCGGTCGAGTATCCGACGCTTCAATTGATCGCGAGTCTGGCGAAACAGGGGATGAGCATCAGTTCCATCGTTCTGCGTTTGAATTCCAAGGGCATCAAGTCACGAATGAAAAAGCCATGGAGCTACAATGTCATCAAGTTCACGATCGCGCGTCTCAAAGACGGTTCGACCGAGAAATTAATTACGTCATCAAAACCGAAAAAGTCCGAAACCAAGAACACCGGAGCTGGAAAATGAATCTCGAAAAAATGTTTGTCTGGATCACTGCCGTCGTCATCGCGTTTGCCACCGCAGGAAAACTCGACGTTCTCCAAAACTGGATTTGGCGTGCCCAGGCGAAGGTGATCTATGAATCGCGCACCTCGACATGGGGTAGCCCGAGGCTATTCCGTTCCGAAGAAGTGCGTTCGAACCATAAGGGAGACAAATGAACATCAGCGCACGCGGGCGCACATCCTTCGTTTGTTCTTTTTTTCATTCCCAGCAGTAAAACCGACTGAATTGTAAAACATCGTTATACAACAGATAGACATCGCGAGCGTTAAACCATACAAACCGCCATCTTGTGAGGATGGTGTATGTCGAAAATTCGGGCCGTGAGACTTTCTGAGCACGAAGAAAAACTTGTCCAATCGTTTCTCAAAAAAAACTCGCTATTCGACTTTACAACGCTGGTGCGCGCCGCTTTGCGAGAATTCATTAAGCATCCGCATATGAGCCTTAATGCTGTTCAAGAAGTTCCAAAGAAATCGAAAGTTTCTACGAAGGAGTCGCGCGTATGAGTCTCGATCGAACTGACGTTGGTGCCGAGCAAGCGCAAATTCTAAAATTCCCTCCTGTTGGTCCCGAGGCCTTCCGACCTGCGGGAGAGGTACCGATTGTCGCCACTCCGCTCGTCGATGCAATGATCCAGCAATCAAAAAAGTTGGATTTGTTGTCGAAGTACAAGTCTGAGTTCGATTGGTCTCCACTTCGAGGCTTGGAAGTTCGGACAAAAGATAAACCGATCAGGGGCGGCATTGTATTCCGATCGCCATTCAAACTGGTAAACTCACATTCAACTTGTCAGCAGTGCCTCTATTCTTTTGAGGTAGATACGTATGGTCGGGGGTGTGTCCACAATTGCGTCTACTGCTACGCGAAGGCCGAACTCACCGTTCATGGCTACTGGAATAATCCATATCCGGTGCCTGTTGATCTTAATGAAATTCGCAAAACTTTCTATTCAGTCTTTGAAACGGATAAGAAAAGTAAGTGGCGAGACATTATGGAAAAACGAATTCCGATAAGAATCGGTTCGATGAGCGATTCATTTATGTGGATGGATGATAAGTTCAAGGTTACCCAGGAATTTCTGAAGATTCTGGATTTCTACGATTATCCTTTTGTGGTATTCACTCGCTCTGACCTCATCGCGCGAGATGACTATTTGTCATTGATTAGAAAAGACCTTGCGGCGATTCAATTCAGCATGTCGTCGACAAATGATGAGATGAATCGCAAGATCGAACCCGGTGCGCCATCGGCCAAGAGAAGGCTCAAGGCGCTGGAGAAAATTACTAAAGCCGGATACTGGACGACAGTTCGAGTGAATCCACTCTTTCCAATTTATCCAGATGGTTATTTTTCAGATCCATCATTTAAGTGGGATGGTCCGGTGCCGAAGTTCGACTATTCGTCGTTCGATATTGTCGACGAAATTGCAGATGCGGGTGTGCCTGCCATGCTGACCGGCTTCGGACGGTTTAGCTCGTTCTCTTTGAACCAGATCGAAAAGGCTACTGGATTTGATCTTCGACAAATGTACAATCAGGACACCAAAAAGTCGTCTCGTGATTTTCACTTCAGTGATCGTGAAATTCGTCACTACTACCAAGAGATGAAAAATCGGTGCATAAAACGTGGGGTGCAATTTACGACGTGCTATATCGGCAATGGAGAAGGCCACTTTTGGAAGGACCAAGATCTGTGGTCGAATAAGAAAGACTGCTGCAATATCCAGAGTCGTGTAAAGGCATTCGACCTCGACTCCAGACAAATTCCATTTGAAACTCGACTGAAGTTTACCGGACACAAAAATGCGGTCCCGACGTCCGAAAGACTGCACGATGGGCTAGGCGGTACCAATGATTCTCCGATCGATGCTGGAACCGCTGAGCTCCGTTTAGATCGATGAAGCTGCTTACTGGCATAAATATTCAGTTTCCGATTTCAAGATCGATCTTAGATGGATCGAAAGTCGTGGAAACTAGAACCTATCCAATTCCCGAGGCGTACCTAGGGAAAGATTTGGTGATCGTTGAAACTCCAGGAAAGTTGGGACGATTTAAAGCTCGAGCAGTCGCGATCGTGAGGTTCGGAGCGTGCTTTCAGTATCGAACGGCGAAAGAGTTTTACGATGATATCGATCGACACCAAGTTGCGCCGAGCTCGCCATGGGCCTGGAGCGATGAGCGGCCGAAGTGGGGTTGGACCATTGACGAGATTAGACCTTTGAGCACATCCTTCGAAATTAAAAAGCGAATCGGTATCAGGTATACGAAAGACATCTCTGTCTAGTTTGGTCAGTTCGTCCGGCCGCCGATCGTCCGGTTTCCAATCCTCCGCCGAAGCCAACGTAAAGTTCTTCATGTTTTAGACCGAGACAATGGTGTCATATTTTAGCTATGCATCCATGGAGGGCGCATGTCTCGATCAAAAGCGAAAGTTTCGCAACCTGAAGCACGTCATCGCAAAGACCAAACAATTGACTTCCTCAACTTTCTTACGCGTCGGTCAAAATCCGACAACGTAGACCAGTACTTGAGGACTGGCAAAGTCACGCAAATTCAGGACCTCTTTGATTGCGGCAAATACTTTCTTACGCATGCCATGGGATGTGGAGAGAATGATTTTATCCCGAACATCAATTTTAAAGAATTCGCCTGCTTCGTACCCCAAAGCGAGAATTATTATCCGTGGGTGTTTTTTACTGTTCCGACTACGACCTCCGATCTTGGGGAGTTCTTCGATCAGCACGGTCGCAATTACTTGATGTCAGCTGATGCTGGAAAAAAAGATTTCGCGATTGTGACCAACTTAAAATCGATCTCAGTTTTTGATTTCAATCACTTTCAATCTGAGTTCGAAGTTTCGATTGAAGAACTTTTTGATGCATTAAAGTCCGGGGAAAATTCAACGGCCAATAAAAATTGGGCGAATTTCCTTGGAACCTTTGGCACTGAAAAAGTTGAGGAACGAAAAAAGGTCCGAAGAAAAGAAGTCGTCAAGTACGTTGAGCCAAAAGAGGCATCCCCAAATCTTCAGTATGTGAAGCGCTTCGGACACATGCCAAGTTTTGAAACGCCCGTTGGATACGACGGTAAGAACTTCCGCGAAACATTCAAAACCAAAGAGCTTCCGTTCCTCAAGACCGAGTCGATCGACTGGGATGGTGTTGTTAAGTCTTCTTCTTCTGGAAACCGACTAATTTGGGGCGACAACCTTTCGGTCATGCGCGCATTACCCGATGATTCGATCGACCTTATCTACGTCGACCCGCCATTCTTTTCAGGTCGGAACTACAATTGCATTTTCGGGGATGACGACGAAGTTCGTACGTTTAAAGATATTTGGGACGGCGGGCTTCCGACCTATTTGGCATGGCTAAATGCTCGAATTTGGGAAATGAAACGGATTCTTAAGCCGACAGGAAATTTAGTTCTTCATCTCGACAAGCATGCTTGCCATTACGTGAAGATCGAGCTCGACAAGATTTTCGGCGCGGACAATTTCCAAAATGAAATTATTTGGTCGTACCGTACGGGTGGTGCATCAAAACGTCGATTTGGCCAAAAGCACGACAATCTCTTTTGGTACTCAAAAAATACGGACGAATACTACTACAACTGTATTAAAGAGCGCATCTACTATGAAAAGCCCTTCTTCAATCCCAAGGTCGACGAAGAGGGAAGATATTATGCAGACATACTTCCAGATGATACTTGGGATGTAAAAGCTGTGTTGAATATCAGCAAGGAGCGGATTGGCTATCCGACTCAAAAACCGGAGCAGCTTCTTTCAAAAATAATTACGGCTCTTTCTAAGCCTGGCGATGTCGTCGCCGATTTCTTTTCGGGCGGAGGTACCACAATTGCGGTCGCCGAAAAACTGGGCCGCCGGTGGCTTGGTGTGGACATCTCGCGAATCGCGGTCTCAGTCGCACGCGACAGAGTGTCGAAACTTTACGATGTGGATGCCGGAATCCCACGGTTGTCGGATAAGCCGAAGACTGGATTTTCAGTCGAATATCACGGCGTATATGAAAGAGACCTCGTGCGCGAGATGGAGGAGTCCGAATATCGAAGTTTCATTCTCGGATGCTACCAGTCCTCGGAAAAATCTAAGGGGAGCTTTATTCATGGCTTTAAAGAAGATCGTGCAGTTTATGTGGCACCCGCAAAAAAGAATCTTCGTAAGGATCAGATTGAGGAATTTCACTCCGAGCTTGCAGAATTAAAAATTAAAAATGGCGTAATTTTGGCGTGGAACGTATCTAAGGAAGCGGAAAAATACGTCGACGATTTACGTCGCGGCGCAAACGGTCCCGATATTCAAATTATCCAGGTTCGGCTTGTCGACATTGATAGCAATGAGTTCAAGGGAGACAACATCCGTTTCGTGAACAAACCCGCTGCGATCATCAAGTCCTCTCAAAAAAATGGGCTTACTTGGATTTTCGATGCAACCGCGTCGTGCGGTACGAATGGTTCCGAAATTCATTATTTCCAGTGGGACTTCGACTATAGAAGCCGATTCTCGCCGCACACCAAACCAAAATTTCAAGATGATGCTGATGGCGACGGGAATCCTTTGAACGACTATCGACGAATTGAATTCACGTTTCCGAATGAAGGAAAGTTCAAAATCGCATTGAGAATTTTCGATAAGTCGGGCGCAGAAGCTACCCACGTTGTGGAAGTAAATGTGGCTAAGACCTCTAAAAGGGCTAGCTAGCATGTCAGAGTTTTTAAACTCTAAGCGTTGGGAGGCTATACATGGGGAAAAATACGAAAAGTGGCGGACTTCGCGTTGGATCGATTCAAGCAGAGAGACTCAGATTTTTCTAGATCACGTTCTTCCTCTTGGACGGATTGACGGCGAAAAACGGTTGCTACCTCACCAGGCTGAGACTCTTCAGCGTGTGATTTATAGCCACGAAATTCTTGCTCTTGATCCGATTCTGGCTACCCTTGCAACGGGTACTGGTAAGACCCTCGTGATGGCCTCGGTGATGGCGTGGCTTGCTTGCATTAAGAAGATTCAGACATTCATAGTGTTTTGTCCAAACACCATTGTTCGAGACCGGTTAAAGCGAGACTTTGAAGCGGGAAGCGTGTTTGACGAGTTCAATCTCTTCCCACCGCAGTTCACTGAGCTTCGAAAGGCGCTGCGCCCGTCGATTGTTGACGGCTATAAAGGTTTGACGAATTTGCTGGGCTTTAACCTTCTCGTTGCGAATCGCCATCAGTTTCAACAGGGATATTCGGGTGGTCAGGATCACTTAAAGTTCGTTCTCGATGAGGGCGGCACTCTAGGAATTTTTAACGACGAAGCCCACAACACTCGTGGACCGGAGTATAAGCGAACGCTCGACTTACTGAAGTCGAAGTCACCGTTTCGATTTGATGTTACCGCTACACCGGATCGTGCAGACAATCTGCGTCCGGAATCGCATGAGATATACAGTCTGTCGGTTGTCGAAGCCATTACCGGAAGCTACAAAAATAATCGACACATCGAAAAAGGTTACGCGAAGTATCCTCGATTGATCAAAGACGTCTTGGTACAGCGACCAGACATCAAGAAATATGGGGCAATCAGTCAAGCGGAACTAACATTCAGAGATGAAGGTTCAGGTCAGGTATTACGACTACGAGAGATCGACTGGGATGATCTGCCCCGTAAGAAGAATCTGAAGCTCGTTATGGACCCCGGTCCGATGAAAATGCAGCTTCACCTGGCGGTCGAAGCGATTGAAAAAAAACGGATCGTTGCAAACGGACGTTACAAACCGCTTCTCTTTGTCATTACTCCGAGCATCGCTGGAGCGAAACAAGCGGTCGACATGATGAAGCGAGAGTTCAAACTCAATCCGCTCCTCGTTGTGGATGACGAAACGGAGTACGAGAAGAAAGAATTGCGCGAAGCGGCGGCATCGCTTGGTAGCGTCGATTCACCGTTCGACAGTGTCGTATCGGTCTACATGCTGCGCGAAGGATGGGACGTTCCGGAGGTCTCGGTAATTTGTTTGCTTAGAGGATTTGGATCACCGTTGTTTGCGAATCAGGTGCTAGGTCGCGGCCTCCGCCTAATTCGAAGAAGTGGATGCGAATCGGACCGTGATGTCCAAGAGCTAACGATCATCGATCACCAGACCTTGGGTCTCGATTACCTCTGGGAGGAAATCGACGCTATGATCAAGGAAGGCGATCAAGTAACACGCGAACGTGAAATCCCTAGAGACGAAAATGGAAATGTCGAAATTTCCGAAGGTGGCGATAAGATCGTCCGCGAACAGATTGTCGTTCGGCAAGATCTCTACCATCTGTTACTTCCAATTCCAGATCCGAAAGTGATTGAGGGGATTTCATTCGAGAGAGCGTTGGAGCTGCTCGATCAGGCGATGGGCTGCATCACTGACTATAAACCGGACAATTTGATTTTTGTCGAGGTCGAAATTGAAGGAATACGGCGTTTTCGTCCGCAACGTCCTGAAGAAAAAACGGCTAGGGGCCTCCGTTTAAGCGCCATTCCCGAGATCGGAAAAACCCAGGAACTTTTCGATCAAACCAAACAAATGATCATGGAGTGGGCGCAAGACTTATCTCAACGATACGATCCGTTTGCGACGAAGACGAACTATCTCTATTCAATCATTTTAGATCACGTTGAAGAAGGTCTTGGCGGAAAGGTCCCGCTTCCGGAGATGGAGCCGAACATTCTCTATGCGATCTCGCTGAGTATTCCGCAGATCCGCGAAAGCGTAGCCTATGAACTGAATCAGCGAATCTATTCAGAGGAGCTTCTCTACAATGGCTGAAAAAATATTTTATGAAGGTAAAAAGAGTCCGTTCAATTTCGAGATTTGCCATTCCAAAGACGAAAAAAAATTCGCTGAGAACTTGGACGCCGATGACAAAGTCGCTGCGTGGACGAAAGCCCACAATATAGTGATCCGCTATCGAAACAAAAAAGGTGTGATCGCCAGATACTATCCAGATTTTTTGGTGCGATGGAAAAATGAAAATGAGATGGAGCTTATCGAAATCAAAGGCGCACATTTGAACAACGATCCGAACGTCGAACTCAAACGGAAGGCTGCCGAAGACTGGTGTTTCCAACGCGGCATGAAGTACAAAAAAATCGTCGTATAGCGATCCCGATCATGGAGCTTGGCCAAACGCTTTCAACAAAGTCGAACAGGTTCTCACGACCGCAGACTTGAGCGGTGGATGCTTGTGGGCAGGAATCACTCGTAGCGTTCGGACGAGTGTCTCGACGCGCACGAGGGTCGAATTTTGGGGACCGCGTGAGAGCGGATAGAGCGGCAGAGAATTGCCACCGAGACCATCGTCCGACAAAACTCGAAGAATATCTTTCATCCAGTCTAGGTCGGTTTGTGAAACCTCCAACGGATTTAGCGCCTTATCGGTCACGACCGGCGACTTGTGATGTAGCTGCATGGGACGTGACCGCAATTCAATCAACGTTCGGTTGATCTCGTCAAAAGCACAATCGTAGAGATTTCCGAACCTTTGAAAACAAACGTGTCTCCATCGGTCGACGAAGTCGTCGAATTGCAACCCCGAATTCTTTTGATCGTATCTTGGACGGGTCAGTCGATGGACTACGTCGTGAAGTAGTGAAGTCGTGGCCATAGCATCTGGGAGCTCGAATCTCGAGGTCACCGCGTGACGCAGGTTCACCGTCGCTTGATATTTTTTAGTTTCGGATACGACAGCATTCGAGAAATTTAAATGCAACTGCCCCGTCAACCAGGGGTAAGGTGTGAATCCAAAAGTTTTTGAGACGACTGAAGATGTTCGTTCCCGATATTTGCGATCGTACAGTGCCAGGAGGCGTCCTTCGATATCATGATAGGCGAGATGCGGAACGTCGAGCTGGAACGTCTTCACCAGTTGATGTAACCGCAAAGTCGAAGGCTTAGCCTCTTTTAGGAGCCGTTCGAATTCCAAACTGAATTTAAGATCCAGGTGATGAATCGATTCGATCTCTTTCATTTTAGGACTCCAGAATTTTAGCAAGGTGGCCGCTCCAGTAGCGAAAATCAAAGGGACGCGCGCGTCGACAGCGTTGAAGGTTTTCGAGAGATACAGTCCGAACGGTGAAAAGTGTCGATGATTCGGAAGTTGCCAGAATAGCATCGAGAACATCAGGGTCGTTTGGCATCAATTCGAGAAATGATTCGAAGATCCAAGTCGCCTCGTTGGCGGAATTTCTGTTCACATACCACTGTGCGAGTCGAAGGTACGTCGCTTGGTTCAACGTACCGTGTGTCTTAATCTTCTCAAAAAGCTCGGTCACTTCGTCGATTTTTGAGGATTCTGTCATGAGAAGATCGTCGAGATAGTTGCTAAGCTGTCTGCAAATCACGAGTTGGCTATTGAGGTATTCAACTCGATATGGGTTGCTCAATCGAAGTTTCAATATCAACGAAAGTGCTTCGTCCAGTCGTCCGATCGAACTGAGAGCAATCGTTCTTAAGTACAGAATTCGATTTGTAAGCGTGTCGACCGAATTCCGCTGGGCGACTGCGGCGGTCGCGTCGATGATTTCTTGGTACTGAGATACAGCCCAATGCGCGTCGAGAACAGAAATGAGTTCAACGGCTTTTGCAACATCGCGTGAATCGACGATCTCGATTTTTTCGGTAAGGTCCGGTTCGGTAGATTCTCGTGCGGAGCGATCGTCAATGGTGTCGAGCTCTTGCAAAAATTGAAGATTCGGCATCAAGCGTCTTAGCGCCGGTAGAATCTGCTTGGCTCGATCAATCTGCAAAGTTTGAAAGAAGTGGTTTGCGGCGAACAAGTAACCTTCAAGCCCGATTTCGCCACGCTCTCTTAGAAAGTCGTAAAGAGATGAGATCGAAGGGGCCTTCGGATCGTTCACCGCTGTTTCATGGAGCGCAGTCCAAAGCATGGTTAGAGATTGTTTGAAGCGGTGGGCCACCTCGACGTCAGCTGGATTCATTCGAAGCGCGGACTCGATAGCTAGCGTCGCCTCAAACGCTTTTCCGGACTCCTCGTATTGGACGGCTTGTAAGAGCTGAGACTCGACCGAAGCCGACGCTCCTGACAGTTGCGAAAGCGTTTTTGAGATGGATTCGATGTGGCGGGACGAATGAAGATTTGTGTGGTTGAGGCTTCTGCAAAGGAGCGTGAGATCGGTGGCGACTTTTCGCTGGAGATCTTTTGAAGACACCATATCGAAACTCAAAAGGGCTGTTTCTAATTCAACTCGCGACATTTACTGCCTCCCGTATGAACTCTATCTTCCGCATGCCGGCGTCATTTGAGGTCACGGCGTAAATTTCTCGTGATCGTTTGTACGAGTTTGAGACAGTGACCTGACATGGCATGGGAGCTTGGCAGACTAGCCCTATGACACAGCTAAATCGAATGGTGCTGATTTTCGCGTTCCTTACTATTTCTTGCTTTGCACGCGCCGAGAGGGCTACCAAACCGTCACTCTCGCATCTAAGTGAAAAACGTCGGGCGGCGTTTGAGCATCAGATCGTAAAAGAATTTGAAGAAGCCATGATTGGAATTGGCGAGCGACCCGGAGACAAACTTGTCACTCCATTACCCTTGCGGGGACCGGTCAGAAGGTGTGATGGAAACGAGATCTACATTCTCGATGGCGCAGAAGTTCGCGTAAAATCTGCCGACGGAACTGTCGGTCCGGATCTATTAGCCGCTGGTTCGGGCGGGATGCCGCTCTCGATCTATGCGTCGAAGCCGGGTTCGCCAGAATTTAAAAAGATTTTTGATCAGTCGGTTTTGAATTTTTATGGCACCATCAAAACGAACGGACGAAATCAGGGGTGCCCAGAGTTTTCGGTCGAAATGCACGGAAGCTATTTGGGGCGCGTTGGGCACCAATCTGGTAAAATGAAAATAACCTACGACGTTCGAAGCAAGTCGTATGGAAACTTCCCAATCAAAAAGTAGAAACAGTCTCAGCTTGCCTTCTGCTTCGACCCAGATCTGCTCTGAATGCAGTGCCGAAGAGGGGACGGAACGTGGTAAGAGTCGGTGAAGTGTCTGCGCCTGCTGAAACTGCCCAATTGGCTTTGCTTCTCGAGATAGCTCCAGGCGGCTGCATCTGATTTTTCAATAATGACGACCACTTCGCCATCTGTCCACTGGGAGCCCGCTCCAGTGATGTGCATAGCGAAACCGGGAACGGCAGGGTCCTGAAGTGCCTGCCAGTCAGCGAGCGTAAACCGAAAATAGTTACGGCTAACAGCGTGGTGTTTTGTATTTCGATTCGCCATCATGGAATCGACGGGCACGTGAAAGTTGGCAGGAACACGAACTGGTGTCTGATCTTGCTGTGTCACGTAGAAGTCGCCGAAAATTTCAATCGCTACCGATTTCAATCTAGGGGATTGTAGCGCGACACCAAAAACGTCACCATTCTGGCGAACCAAGTCGATGAGATCAAGATGTCGATCCGATTGAGTCGCTCCGTTATGGATTTCGGCAATCAGCCAATCGATTGCGGACTGGTATTTATAGTTTCCTTCAATCACGGTCGATGTCGGGCGATCGGTTTGGACGAGAGTTCCAATACGTCGATGAATTTCTCGTTCGAGATCGGTCGCTGTAGACGCGGAGTCGACGACCTTTAGAAAAAAACAGATCGGATGATTCGGGCGCCACTTGTGGCAAAGCGAGACGAGCGGCTTCTTATTGTGTTTGCCTGATCCACCCTTTAGCGACGTGAGGCGCCGTGAATCCTTGCACTGGCCGAGTGTAATTAGACTGTCACCTTGAGCGACCAAGTAAACCATCGGACTATTGGGAACGGCTTGTTTTTGTTTGATCTCGGTGAAACCAAATTCATTCGTCAACGCTTCAATCATGACTTTTCTCCAATTAATTAGGCGGCAGTTCGGCGACGGTAGGTTTGCGCAACACCGTCAGCGAGTTTCAAAACTTCGCTCTCAAGGTTCGACGGACTGAGCACCTCTGCACTTGGTCCTAAGCTCAACACCCACCGCGCGAGTTCTTGATTGATCTTCACCTTAAGTTTGAGTTCGATCATCGTTTCATTGAGCCGTGTCGTGCGTTGGCTGTGGTGCCAACGACGTTCGGCAACGTAGCTCGCGATCGGTTCAGTGATCCGAATCGTTACCTCTGCGACTTCGCCCGAAGACAAAACACCAAAATCATCTTTGTAAAAGTCTTCGATCGAAAAGGGCTGACCGTTTTCGAAAGCCGTCTCGGTCCAATGAGCCGATCGAATTCGAACGAGCGCGAATTTTTTGACGATGCCGTCGGCCAGGTCTTTCGCAATGAGGTAGATGCTCGAATCAGCGAGATAGATACCGAGCGGCCCAATTCGGCGATTCGTTGCAGAGCTATTGTTAGACCGATACTCGATTGAAATCTCGTGGCCTTCGATACAGGCGCGATGAACGACATCGAGAACTTCTTGAGGGATTCCCGTGGTCCACATCGGTGAAGCGCGGAATGAATAGGTCTGCGCGAGATCTCGAAGTTCTGCCTGAACCTTCGGGCCAAGGAGCTTCTCGACCTTGTCGAAAAAAGACTGAATGTCTTTAAAGAACGACGTTCCTTTTAAAGGTTCGAGGCATTCTTTTGAGATGTAGAGCGCAATGATCTCTTCGTACGAGATCTGAATTTTCCCGCCAACGGTCGCGACTGAGTTGAAGCGCCATTTCTTTTCGCCTTGATCATCATCGAAACTTTCGAGCGGAAAGTGCGCTTCTTGAATTGCGGCAAGGTCTCGGTAGATAGTTCGGATACCTTCGGTGAAGCCTTCGTCGACCAGCACGGCGTGGGCGTACGCCGCGCTGATTCCTTGCGGGTGGCGCTCTAGCACGCGGATGACGTGGAGAATGCGAACAACTTGACCGTTGCGAGAAGCGCCGTCACTTTTCATCTGTTAGCTCTTCGACAATTGTCGAGGTCGACCTAAGGTTAATCCACTTTGACGTCGCAGTTTTCAAGTGTCGCTGTCTCGATGCGATACAGTTCAAAACATACCTCCCCACGAAACTCCGATGAACGTTGATGTCCGCCCTTTGAGTGTCTGACCTTGAAACGAAGGGCCGTCCGAATAGGCTCGCGACCCGAGCTGAAGCTGAACGACACCGTTATTCTTTGTATAGATGTTCCAAGCCACGTACGCGCCGGTCGAAAATTGATTCCACGGGGCTTTCGACAGTAGCCGACTTGTTCCATGGTCTTTGACTTGAATCTCTCCGGCGTGGAATCCCGGTTCGATACCCAGTTCGATCTTTGCGGCTCCGATACTAAATTCATGATTCACGTTCAAGCGCACGCCGATATCCTCGCTTACCACCAAATCGTTTTTTCCGACTGGTGCTTCGCCGGTGCCGACAGAAATCCCCATCCCATAGCCGAACCAAGAACGTCCAATTGATTTTCCGAAGAGCGTGAATCGACCCATGGGCGCTTGAATCTGGGTAAATTGCGAACCGGCCGCCTCGATGCCAGCATTAAGAAAGAAAGGATTTCCGTCGGTCGGTGTCGTTGAACCTTGCAGAACTTTCGCGCCTTCCGACATACGACGTAACATAACGACTCGGTTCAGCGGTTTGTTTGCGGAAAGAGAAATCGAAATCTGTTCGGGCTCGAATCCGTCGGCTTCAAGATCAAATTTATAATCGCCGGGCTCCAAAGTAGCGGAGTACGGCGTTGATCCTACGATGTTGCCGTTTACGCGAAGAACCGCCGCCGCAGGCGCGGTCGCGATGCTGAGACGCGCGGGTTTTGGAATCAACCGTGCCGAAATGGTTTTGATTTCATTGCGATCGAGTTTTAGGTCTTCAATAATCATAGGCAGAAAATCTTCATTCTGAATTTCGAGTCGGTAAGACTGGCCGGCGATAAGTTCAAATTTTCTCTGGACTGATGGCTGTTCACGGCGATTGATCAAAATGCGAGATTTCTCGGGAACTTCTTCTAAGAGAAGCTGCGAGTGACTAGGGCGAAGCAGCGCGTGAACTGCTCGTGGTTCGGCTGAAACGATAATGGCTTCCCGAGTTTCGACTTCGAACTGAGGTTGGTCGAAACGGATTTTTATCGGCCCCGGTCGTAGCAGACCCTTGATTTCAAGAGGGGTTTGTCCGAGCGGCAAGTCATTGATCCATACGGTCGCGCCAGACGGTTCAGAACTTAGATTGAGCTGCGTTTGAAACGCTGCGCCCTCAATTTTGTTGGCGACTGCGGTGTTCGTCGGAGCCGCGGTCTGCAAGCGAGCCTTCTCTCGGTTCATTTCAGTTTTCGGATATCGGTAGAGCGCCGACACTCGAAACCCAAATTCTCCTTTTTCAACATAGGTGTCGACGCGTTCGAATCCTCGGATATTTATTTTATCAGACGACTCTCGCAATCGTTTGATAGCCTGTGAGCGCGTGTCGGTTGCGTAGTGATCACTTTCTATCTGAGTGACAATACCAAACTGGTCTCTGACGGCGTCAGCTACCGCCGCTTGGTATGCGCTTTCGCGAGCATCTTCGAGCGTCCGACAGTCGTCAGAAGATCCTGTGAAATAGAGAAATATTCCGTCGGGTGGCGGTGGTTTCGATAGCCAATCAGGCAGATCGTCCGCCTGGCCAACTGAAAAAACGAAAACACTGACAAGAACTAGAAAGTAAATTCCCATTCATTGAGATTGAGGGTTGTCGGTGTCATCCGAGGTCATCGGCAAAATATTTCGCAGACCGAGACGCCTCATGTTGAGACTGTCCTGAGGTGACAAACGTCCGACGTAGTCTTTTTAGAACAACGGAGGAACGAATGAAATCAAGTCTGTGGTACGTCGTCGGAATTTCACTCACGATGGTGTCGTGCACGACATCGGGCAAGAAAAGCGATTCGAGCGCGGAGAAACACGTTATCGAAACGAGTTTTCGTAAAGAGCCAGAGTGGCTCCGCGACACTCGAATGAACTGGGAAGATGGCGAATATCAGATGTTTCGTTCTTCATATTCTGTCGGCGGGCATCAACGTGTAAACGGGTGTGTCGATCTCGCGAAGTCTGAAAGTAAAGAGGCTCTCATCACCGAGATCGCGAATGACATTCGCGGCGAAATCGTTCGAGCCACATCCGGTATCGAAGAAGCCGGTGACGAGGGGCTGACGAAAACTTGGGTCGAGAAATTTAAAGGTGATACACGTGGACTTCGATTTGTCGAGTCGGCCTATGAACGCGCGATTGTGAATAACGTTGAGCGAGTGGAATGCTTCGTTCTGGGACGAATCAAGAACTCAGACTACGCTCAAATTAAGACGCGTATACTCGCCGGTGCAGCACGAACCGACAGCCGAGTTCGCAAACTCCTTGAAGATCGACAGGCGAACGTTCTTTCGATGGACATGGAGAATTTGGCGGAGAAATCCGCGAAGGTCGAGGTCTTGCCGGTCAATCTACCTACTCGTCGGGCGGCCGTAGTATCTGCTCCCGAGGTTAAACCCGATCAAGAGCCGTAAACTAAATCCCGATAAGTTCTTTAACCCTTACGAGTTCGGAGTACCCGGTGGCCAAAATCCAACTTTTGACAAAGTCGCGATTTAAGATCGGCGCCGAGTGCCCGACGAAACTTTATTACAACGACCGAAAAGAATACGGAAACAAGAAAAGCCAAGACGATTTTCTTAAAGCGCTCGCGGAGGGCGGCTTTCAAGTCGGCGAGCTTGCGAAGCTCTACTTTCCGGGCGGCGTTGATGTCGACACGCTCAATAAAGAAGCCGCAATCGAAAAAACCAACGAACTGCTTAAGCAAGAAAACGTAACGATCTTTGAGGCAGCCATTGCTTTCGACAATCTTCTGGTACGCGTCGATGTGTTAGAGAAAAAGGGCGATCAGGTAAACCTCATTGAGGTGAAAGCCAAGAGTTTTGATTCGTCGACGGTCTTTGAGTGCTTTGACAAACGTGCACTCAAGAAAGGTGAATATAAACTCAAGAGCGATTGGGGACCTTATGTCCTTGATGTCGCATTTCAAACATTTGTTTTCAAAAAAGCGTATCCGCTGCTTCGAGTAACTCCGCATCTGATGTTGGCCGACAAATCAAAGTCAGCGTCTCTGGATGGTATCCACCAACTTTTTTTAATTGAACGAGATGCTTCGGGGCGGACTCGCGCGCGAGTCAGCAACCAAACTACCGGTCGTGAACTTGGCCGCGAGCTTTTAGTTAAAATTCCGCTATCACACGAGGTTGAGAATGTTCTCAATCGAGTGAAACTTGATTGGGCTGGCGACTTCAACGCGCTCGTCGCAATGCTATCGGGCCTTTTGAAAGATGATAAGCAATATCCGCCGACGGTTGGCGCACATTGTAAAGGCTGCGAGTTTCGAATTGATCACGGTCGCTTCGATGCCGATGTAAAATCTGGATTCACAAACTGTTGGAAGCAGGCGCGAAAGCTGAGCGACGAGGACTTCAAAAAAGAATTCATATTTGACGTTTGGAACTTCCGTGGAAGCGAAGATGCGATCGAAGCCGGAACGCTCTTCATTGCTCAATTGACGAAAGAAGACATTGACGTCAAACCGCGTACCGATGACAAGTCGGGACTTTCAAGGTCTGAGCGTCAGTGGGTGCAAGTCGAGTCCGTGAAAAGTGCCAATGATGTTGTTACTTTCGACCATGCTGGACTGTCGGCTGAAATCGAAACTTACGAATATCCCCTCCATTTCATCGACTTCGAAACTGCGACTGTCGCGATTCCGTTTCATAAGGGCCGCAGGCCCTACGAGCAGCTTGCGTATCAGTTCTCGCATCACGTGCTTCATAAAAACGGAAAGCTTGAGCATCGAACTGAATATCTTGATATCAGGCAGAACGTATTTCCGAATTTTGATTTCGGTCGCGCTCTCAAGAAAGCCCTTGAGGGCGATAAAGGAACCGTCTTTCGATTTGCGGCGCATGAGAACACAGTTCTAAATCAAATTCGCGGTCAACTCATGGCTTCATTGGAGCCCGATCGAGATGTGCTAGTCACCTGGATCGAGTCGCTAACGACTTCGTCGAAAGACTCTGACGAGCAATGGACGCCGACGCGGCAGTTTGTGGATATGCTCGATTTAACTCTTCGTTTCTATTTCTTGCCCGAAACACGCGGTTCGAATTCGATCAAAAAAGTTCTCCCTGCCGTCTTGGGATACAAGGGTAAAGAGCTCGAGTCGAAATTTCCGCAGTGGATTCAATTTGACGAAATCGGACGAGCGAAAGACCCGTACAAACTTCTGCCGCCGATTTTCTCAGACTTGGATCAGGCGCAGCTCGATCTGATTGAGAATCTCTTGATTGAAAAAGAAGACCTGAATGACGGCGGTGCCGCGATCATAGCTTGGTCACGTATGCAATTCACCGAGATGTCCGATCTTGAGCGGCAAAGGGTGAGTGAAGCGCTGCTTCGGTATTGTGCGCTGGACACTTTGGCGATGGTGATGATCTGGGAATGGTGGATGCTTGAGATGGGGGCGAGATGAAGAAGTGCCCCGAATGTGATTCCAGCGAAGAAGGCGAGGAGTTGCAAATTTCGGTTGAACACGACGTCAAAACGCCGTGGAGCAATATTTTGAAGGCTGTCAGGTGTTCCGGCTGTGGCCATTTGATTCCAGCCCACATTTGGGAAAGATGGAATGGCTTGACCTTCAAGCAAGCGAAACTCGAGTGGATCGATATCTATCGATCGAAGACTTCGCGGCAGCGGCAGGCGGCGATTGAGTATGTTGACGAGGGCGGGCGACCGATTGATCCGGACTCGATCGATCTCGACAAGGTTACATTCGCTGATGAATTCGGACGACCTTGCGATGAAAATGGCGAATTGATTTTGGATTTCGTATCCGAGCTAGATGCCGTTGAAATCGGTGAAAATTTATTGCGGGCCGGGAAGCTGAACGACGTCATCGGGCACTGCACTCGATACGTCGAGATTTACAGTGTTCCGACATTCTGGAAACTTCTTGGCGTTGCTCACGGCAGCCTCGGCGATCCGACCAGTGCTCGATTTAGTTTTTTGTCTGCGCTGAATCTCGATTCTTCGGATGCGGTTTCTCTGGGAAACTATGTGACGGCTTGTTTTGATGCCGGCGACAAAAAGTCGGCACTCGAGGCTATCGAGAGATTTTTTGAAAATATTGGCGATGATGGAAAGCAGATCATTCTTGGCGCCCTGCTTGAGGCGATAAAATCGGGCCTTGTCGCCAAACATGATCTTCCGCCAGCGATTCTTAGACTATTGAGAGAGGTCGAATGAAAACCATTCTACAAATCATTGAAGATCTAATTGCGCGATTCCCTACGGAAGTTCGAGCCGGTTTTAGCAAGGCTGATTTCATTCGATGGCTCGAAGCCGCCGGATATCCTAACGGTGAGTTCGAAGACATTTTTTGCGAGTTTAAAGATTTGGCTGAACGTGATTACCCGAAGTTCGTTTTGGACAATGGTGAAACCGTCTATTTTGTTAGTTCCGGCGTGAAGCGAGGTCGACGCTATTCAATAGAGGTCGGTCAAGAAACCATTGCTCGACTGTTTAAAGAGAGGGCGAAAGCGAAAGACCGAAGTGCGAGTTCATCTATCTTTCTGCCGACCGCTGAAGCCGTAGATAAGTTTTTATCCGAATTTGACCTTACGATTGGTGGCAACGTCATCGGACCGAACTCACTTACGATCGTTAAGAAGCCCGAAGATCTCGAATCGATTCCGAGCCAGCAGATGGGGTGCTATTTCATCTTCAGCACGCTGACCGAGCAGCAGATTCCTAATCTAAGTGCTGACGATTACGCCTGCCACAAGCGGTGGATCGACAAGGATGGATTACGCTTTCGGTGCCTTTACAACGGTAAGGGAGCGCAAACGCGAGAGCGCCTAGCCGTGCATCTCTTTAACAACTCAACACGCGAAAAAGTGCTGAATTCCGAGGGCGGCGAAGTCAAAGTGTCGGGCACTGGCGCGATGTCTCTCGACGTTATCAGTGAAGCCGATGTTCGTATCTTGGTGGAACGGAATCAATTGGATCGGAACAAACACTGGTTAAAGAAAATTGAGAAATCGATCCGCCGATATTCCCACGTACGCCATCATCCGGATGGCTATTTTCTGAATGGAATCGACATCCGCGAGGATAAGTGGAGCAAAGTCACATGGGCGGTTTGTACCGTTGAAACCGACTCTGAATTCGGAAAGATTCTTATCGAAGAAGCATTCGCTCGGAAAAACGGTCGTCCGCCGCTGTGTAGGCGTCATGGGTAGTGACGAGGTAGTTCGGCTCAAATGAGCCAGCTGTTAATTCAGAAAATCTGAATTCAACCAATGACTTACGAAATCCCGATGACCAGAGACAAAACGACCATGCATTTATTGCCCGCAAAATCCGACGAAAAACAGCTGCTCAGCTGGTCAGATCGCACCTAGCTGAAGCCGTCACCATTGTATGCCAGCATTTCCAGGGCATCAGTCTTGTAATGCCAATCCTCGTATGAGGGGCATGCGATGAAACACAACATTCTTCTGATCGATGACGACGCTGCGATTCGATCGTCGATGAAGGCCTTTTTGGAAGACGAAGGCTTTTTCGTGAAGGCAGTCGAGAGCGGCGACGAAGCCGTTGCGCTCGTTCGTCAAAAGGTCATTCCGTTCTCGTTAGCCCTCGTTGATTATCACATGCCCGGACTCAAGGGGCCGGGTGTTATAGCCAAACTCCGTGAGCACGATTCGAAGATCCACTTGCTCGGATTTTCAGGCGATGACGGAATCGACCCGCACAATGAGTCTCTCGACTCGGGTGCGCTGATGTTCGTCGCGAAGGATATCGAAAACGAAAAGCTTCTCGGCATTGTTCATCGCGTTTGCCGAGAGTTCGAAAAGAAGAATAAAGCCGTCGAGCTGACAAGTCCGTCGGAAAACCGAAAGCTCATTCAAAGTTTGAAAATCGAAGGTGCTTCGGACCATCTCGCGGAATCATGCCGTCTGGTTTTTCGATATGCGCCGTCATATCAAACAGTCTTGATTCGCGGTGAAAACGGAACTGGTAAAGAACGAATCGCTCACGCTTTACATGATCAGTCACCGTGGAGGCTTGGACCGTTCATTTCCGTCAATTGCGGAGCGATCGCGGCCGAGTTGATTGAATCCGAACTCTTTGGTCATGAGAAGGGTTCGTTTAGCGGTGCGACGGCAGCCAGAGTCGGAAAGTTTCAGGCGGCGAACGGCGGCACTTTATTTTTGGACGAGATCGGTGAATTGCCACTGCATTTGCAGCCGACACTTCTTCGCGTTCTACAAGAGGGCGAAATCACGCCGGTTGGATCGAACTCCACCAAAAAGGTGAAGGTCCGTGTTATCACCGCAACGAATGCGCCGCTTGAGGAAATGATCAAGCAACGGACGTTTCGCGAAGACCTTTTCTATCGCATCAACGCGCTTCCGATAACACTAGAACCGCTTCGTAAACGACCGGAAGACATTCCGTGTTTGATCGAATTTTTTCTTGAGAAAGCTAACGAGTCGTCGAATCCAAAGAAAGTCATTCTTGCCGAGTGCCATAGTCGGTTGATGAAACAATCCTGGCCAGGAAACATTCGCGAGCTTGCGAACGTAATCATCAGAATGCACTTGATGACCGACGGAACTGAGATATCCGAGAGCACGTTCGAGCGCGCAATTCAAACGCCAGAGCCTGCTCCTTCGAGAAAGAAAATGGAGTCGGTGGTCGACTACGAGATGTGGCGAGTACGAACGACCGACGAAGAAAAGAAAATGCTCCAAAGGGCGATCAGATCGTCTAGCAGCCTTCACGAAGCCTCTGAGCGCATTGGCATCGCGAGGAGTCGGTTGAGATCCAGAATGCGGGCCTTAGATATCGAAAATCCATTTAACGAGAGGGACTAGAATGAAATTACCGAAGATCGCCGCAGCTCTGCTGCTTTCCGTGATGAGTCATACAGCTTTGGCGCAAGAAAAAGCCGCCGCTCCCGAAATCGACACCAGTGTCTACGACAAAGAAACGATCAAACAGGCGATGGTTGTTTTGCTCAAGTCGCGCGCCGTGACTATCGAGCCAAAAAAAGGTGCGCGCATCAACCGTAGGTTGATTGAGGAGCTTCGTCGGGACGGAATCATTGAACCGGCGGCTACGAAAGCGGGTGTCGTGTGCACGGACAGTACCGGAAAATAACGACGAGGCGTGCGTGGTCGTTGTTTGGCCTATTAGTACTGATCGGAGGATCTGTGAGCTTTCTAATCTCGAAAAATGCTAACGATCAAAGCGGTGTACTTCGCGTCGCATTCCCATCCGTTCGTCCGATTGCATCCTATGAGCCGACCAATATTCACATCGCTTACGAATATATTCTGCTAGAGAACTTGTATTCGCCGCTTGTTGAAATTGATCCGAAAGGCGGGCAGGTTCTACCGGCCGTTGCCGAGTCATTTCAATGGGTGGGACCTGAGCTTCATTTCAAAATCCGCTCAAATCTTCGAACCGCATCTGGCACTCCGGTCACTGCGGCCGACGTGATGTTCTCACTTAAACGAGTCATTGTTCTCTCTCAGAATACTCATGGTAATTTCCAGGACCTGATTTGCCCTGGTGAAAGTCTGAAGAGCGCGGACGAACCCTGCTCTGGTCTAGAACTTCGCGGCGACACCGTTGTACTTAAACCAGGAACACAAAAGACCGTTCTGCTGCCGATGCTTGCGGCGATTGATTTTGCGATCATCCCGCGATCGGCGGTAGATCCGAAAACGCTCGCGATAAAAAATTACGGTGAAACAACCGGACTCTATTTCGTCGAACGGCAGGATGCTGATGGATCACTTCATTTGAAGCAGAATCCTGGTCATTTTCATGCGCTAGAAGGAGTCGCTCGCGCCGTCACAATGGTGGGTTTTGACGCGAAGACGCCGGGTACAGCTCTGGCGCTTTTCGAAGCTGGCAAGGTTGACCACCTTCTCACAACGAACGCCTCGAAGATTGAAGACATCATAAACTACGCGCGTTCACATTCCGAGAGTCAGCTTCATGCGACGATGAAGATCAAAAATTTTATTTTGGTTTTTACCGAACGAGGGAAGGCTGAACTGTCGCTTGATCAGCGGCGAAGCATTGGTCTTAAGGTTCGCAAAGCGTTCTCCAAAATCTACGGTGAATCTGCGGGCTATCAAACTTCGGAAGAATTTTTCCCGTCTCTAGGCGACGGCGGCCTCAGCGAGCATCAGCTGTCCGAGATTCGCAGAACTACATCCGACGTCAAAGTCGATTACGCCGACTCAATCAGGATAGGTCTCTTCAAATCGGGTGGTTTCGAACAGTGGGCTGGACCCATTCGTGATGTTTTGCCCAACGCTGACCTTTACTCCGAGACGGTCGTTCCAGATCTTCACACCTACAGCAATCTGTCGGAGATGCCGCAAGCCTTTATCGCGGGTACTGATACTGGATTTGCTGAAGACATCAACCTCATTTCCTATTCGCTAAACGCTGGTTATCTCGGGCTCAAGAAGAGCGAGCGTCCAAAATGGATAGCGAACTATATGGCGCTTCAGACGAAAGGGGAGCGAACGTCGGCGCTGAGGGAGCTTCACTTCAAGGCGCTTTCGGATGCGGCGATTGTACCGTTAGTTATCGCGCCCTTCGTTGCCCTCGCGCGAAAACCTTGGAAGATGGGTCTGTCCGAACTTTATGCGAATAATCAGTTATGGCTTATCAAACACTAAGTACAGCCGAGTGGCTGCTGTCGAAACGAACCGAACTCGACGTAAAGTTTCTTGAGTTCAATTGGGGCAATGCCCACGGTGTTCCGCTTTTTGATTTTGAAGTGTCGCTCCTCGGGAGACACATCGGTCGGGGCACATCGTTTGATCAGGAACTTGCTTTTGAGAAGGCCGCGGCGGAAGCCTTGGAGCGGCTTGTTTGTTTCGAAAACCGGATTTCAACGGAAGGCGTAGCGGCACATCCGTCTCCTGAAGCTGCGAATCGAAATGCAATCCTCGAAGCGCTTGAGCGACATCTATTCAATGAGCACCTCGCGACGAAGCAACCGTTCACTTTAGCGAAACCGGCGCCTGCTACCTTCGGTTTGAAGGCGGCAATTGAGAATCTCGGAGCGACAGTTGCTTGGATGAAAATGCGGCGGGTCGCGGGCTATGAATCGAGCGTCTGCCTCATTCAAAAGGAAGATCGTCGGTTTTTGGGTTTGGGTTTTGGTGAAGATGCAGCCGACGTGCAGACCCATGCAGCAATCGAAGCGCTTCGCAATTTAGCGGCCTATTGCGAAGCCCCGGTCGAGTTTGTTGAACAGACGAAATCGAATTCTGATCTGTGGTCATGCAGCAGTGATTTTTTTGCGAAACACGAAGACGTATTCCGTGGTTCCGCAAACACAATCGAACAGGATCACTTTAAAAATTTGCCGATCAGTATTCGACACCTTGAGAGCACCACTTTACCGGAGCTTCCGCTTTCGTTTGTTCAAGCGAGAGTAGCTGGAGGTGCTCTGTGACTGGCAATTTGAAGGCGAGGATTCAGAACTTTGAAAGAAGGCAGATCATCGTTTCGCTCGTGGGACTCGTAGCACTGCTCTTCTTATCGGTTGTTTTCAATTTTATTCATTTAAGTCGTCAGGCTGAGCAGACGGCGAAATTTATCTCACGCATGATTCAAATTGAAGACTTCAGAGAGGTCGGAATTACACTTCAAGAAGCGAAGCTGGACCATTTCTCGGTCATAAAATATATTTCTTCGGACACTCGTCGATCGTTCACGTTGCCGGAAATTTCTGAACTCATGCCGGACAATTCATTTTGGCGTAAGCTTACTCACGACACCGTGACGGTGGATGTTACGTCTGCATCTTCGAGTCGTGATAAAGTTACGTTCGAGTTCAGTCGATTTAAGGAAACCGGTTGGGCCTTTTTCATTTGGCTTGTTCTTAATTTGGTTTCGATTCCGCAGACGCGGCTCATGAAGAAGCGAATCGTTCAAGACTTTGACGAATCGGTGAAAATTGAAACTGAACTTGCACGCGCAGAAGTCGCGCGAAAGTTACGCCATAATATTCGCACTCCACTGTCGGCATTGATTCGTCTTTCGAGCCGAAGTGGCTCTTTAGATGCGAACAAGGCGCTGCTTAACAATGTTATCGATCACATTAAAAATTTGGTATCGGAGCTTGATGAGCCGAATACAGCGTCGACTCCTGACAGTTTGTTCCATCCTGTCCTGACAAACGCAATGCGGGAGATTCGCCTTGTTTCGCCTTCTCGCTTAACCGTCACCACCGAAGTCGATGACTCGCTCATCTCAGCTCACGGTAATTTCGTTGGACATGAATTGCGTTCTATTTTGACAAACTTGGTGACGAACGCTTTTGAAGCGACGGCCGATGGTGGCAGAGTCGATGTTATCGCTCATGACTTTGGCGACCGAGTTATCATCGAAGTGAAAGACAACGGGAAAGGCATTCCATCAAGCATTTTGCCTCGCGTGACTGAAAACGGTTTCTCCTTTGATAAGACTTCCGGGACTGGACTAGGGCTTCACCACGCCACGAAAAATGTGGAAGACTGGGGTGGCGAGCTGCGGATTTCTTCGGATTCCGGAATTGGCACATTGGTTCGAGTTTCGATTCCGATCGGCGCTAGAGAGCCATGGTATGTTCCTCGAATCAAACTGCATTCTGGAGACACAGTTGTCGTTGTCGACGATCAGCTGAGTGTACATGACGTGTGGAAGGAGCGTCTGCTTGATGCGGGCTTCGCCGGAGCGGCGAAGTTCTTTTCGAACGCTGAGTCGGCCCTAGTATTTCTGGGCAAATCTGTCGGAACAGAGTCGAAAAAAGTTGTTTTTGCCGACTACGATCTTGGAACAGAACAGACAGGGTTCGATGTGCTTTCCAAGTTGCCTGATGGATCAGTCGGATTTCTTGTGACGGGCCACTTCGACGATCTCGATGTTCAAGCACGGTGCCGGAGTTTGGCTGTTCATCTTATGCCCAAGACGTCGCTCAGCGACATCCCTCTCGTTGTTCGGTGACGATCGCACCGGACTTTATTTTCGTTCGAATTGCATAGACACAGATACGCGACGCTCGGCTCATTTGAGCCGAGCGTGGTTTTTTTGAGCCCTGCGAACTTTCGTTGTTCATATATCTGAATTGATTCAGAAATCTGTTTTTTCCATTTATTTTTCTCGGCTCAAAAGAGCCGAAGTCGATTTCGTGTTTTCGCATATCCGAAAATTTTGTTCCGTAACTAAATCAATCACATAGATCTCATTCAGACACTTATCGTCGTGCATGGAACTATTAGTGCTCTAAGGGTTCCCCGTAACCGCGCTGAAAATCAGCGTCGAAACGGAGGGAACTATGAAAATCGGACTCGAGCACAAAAAAGAAAAGTGCCCGCGATGCGGGTCAAAAGAAATTCTGACGATTGGGTGGGATCAGATGTGCTGCGCCTGCGATTGGGACAACAGCCGGATGTTGGTCAATCTCGGGCAACTCGACAATTTGTCTGTCGCGGCAGCGCAGCAGTTCGGAAACTGCGTTGGATTCGAAACAGCCAGCAAAGTCGAAAAACAAAATGACGAAGTTGCGAAGCAAATTTTGACAGATATGCCTTCGCGAAGAATCGCATGAACAAAATAAATAGGGAGGTGCAGATGAACACAAATAAAATTATGAATCTGGAAAAGACCGAAATATCGAATCATCGGCTGATGATTCCGCTTGAGAAGGCCGTGCGGCCGAGCCTGTGGGCGCGTCTGACGAAGCCAAAATCCAAGTCGGACCTAAGCTTCGAGCAATGGGAAAGTCTCGAGGGACGACGTTGTTGTCGACCGTTGGACGTTGATCAAAGGGGGCGACTTTAATGGCGCGAACTCTCAAAGATCTAAATCCGATCTACCACAGAGGAATCGAGCCGACGCACGTCACACGGTCGGAGCCTGGCCTTAGACGTCGTTATCTCAATTTCAAGAAGTCAGGACCGCCGACGGATGGCGAGCAGTGCCCTGAGTGCGGTGGGCTCACGGACTTTCGAAGTGGATATCTTACCTGCTGTGAATGCGGTTGGACCGAAGATGTCGTCGAAATGTTCGAGATGGCGAGGTTCGCAGCATGAATAAATATGATGAGCCAAATTCTAACAATGTCTTCCCGTTGCGTAAGTCCGAGCGGTTCGGAGTATACGTCGGCGAAATTACGTCGTGCGGTGAGGTGATCGAAGGCGAAAGCGTTGGCATCGCTTTTCTGAAGGATGGATCGAAGAAGTTCCGTCTGAAGCTCTTCGTGTTCCCCGGAACTCAGTACTTCGTCGTACCCGACAATCGAGACGATTCGAAATACCTCGTGCTCAGTCTCGAAGAGTACGTGATTCCGAATGGCGAGATTCGAACGAATTGGAACCGCATCGGGGACGGCCGTCTTGTCGGAAGCTTCATCGCTCTTCGAATTCCCCTACTCGCGGAAAATATTTTTCTGTGCCTGTTCCCGGACAAAAGCGAACCGCAGGAGGCGCAAATTGCTTCCTAAACAACAACTTGAAACGGGAGGTGGTTTTATGAAACGCACACAGGTGTTCTTATCGACGGTCATTCTCGTGCTCTTGATTTGCGCCTTGCCAATCCTCGCTTTTGCGAGCGTCGAATCGTCGCTGATCGGAATTCAGACGAAGTTAACGAGAGTCATTCTTCCGACGCTCTCAATCATCGCGATCGCGTGGGCCGCATTTTCGCTGATGAGCGGTAACGAGCGTGCGAAGTCGCATGTATGGTTGGCAGTGCTGGGATCGATCATCGGTTTTGGTGCTGAAGCGATCGTCGACTTCATCTCCCAGGCGGTGCGGTAATGAGTGAAGATTCGCTGCTCACAACCATCGTTCCGAGAACGTTGGAGACGAAAAACAAAATTCTAGGACTCGAGCTCTCTGACGTACTCTTGCTGTTGCTTAATATTTCGGTCGAAAACCTGATCTTTGGTTCGACGCCGCTAAAAATTCCGATGGTCTTTGGGTCGACTCTCCTTTTTGCGGCGGTGCTTTTTCTATTTAAGCGCGG
The DNA here is from genome assembly GCA_017302795.1 of Deltaproteobacteria bacterium. Lineage (GTDB taxonomy): Bacteria > Bdellovibrionota > Bdellovibrionia > Bdellovibrionales > JAMPXM01. Next base: position 26,775 of record JAFLCB010000019.1, read on the forward strand.
AAAGCCTGACGGCTACGTTCAGCACTATGCCGAATATTTGATGTCACCGACGGTCTTCGCCGCGAATGCGGTCGATGAAAAGTATCGTCGATTTTCTGAACGGGCGGGCGTATGAACACGGACGGTGTTTTGTGCGAGAGCCTTCCATACTGGGAATTTCGAACAACGCCGATCCCGCACGTCATCTTATCAGACGGGTCGGTCAGCTCGGGCTTCGAGATTTCACCGCTAGATATTGAGTGCTTTGATGAGTCGAGAATCAATCAGCTGACCCATGGCCTTCGAGCATTTTCGAACTCTCTTCCAGAGGGGATGACTTGCCAATTCATGGTGAAGGTCGAGTCCGACGTCGAAGACCTGCTTCGAAGACACGTTGAGCTTGTGACGACCAACAATAGCGCACTTGAATCTCTAGATCACGAGCGCTCGTCACTCGTTTTAGATGACGTTAAGCGCGGCGAACTCTTTCGTCCTCGGCTGATGTTTTTTATGAAAACTGAAGGCTCGCTTCGGCCGGGCATCTTTGCGATTTCGGGAACAAAGAAATTCTCTGAGAAATTCGAATCCGGTTTTGAAGATCGGCTACAGAGTCTTGCGCAAGCTCTGGACGGCGCCCGATCGTCGATCGCTTCTCTCGGGTTTGCGACAGAAACTTTGTCGCCTTCGGATCTGATTGAAATTCTATACCGGTATCTCAATCCTCGTCGAAGCGAGGATGTGTCGGCGCCAAACGTGGCATCTCGCGACACTGATATAGATTTGACCTCGCCGAGGTCACAGATTGTTTTTGGCGACCTCATTTTAGATCGGGAAGATTTCATCCTCGACGGGCTGCGGACGAGAGTCGTGACGCTCAAAACTTTGCCGGAAGTTACGTTCGCGGGAATGATGAGTGGCTTTCTAGCGTTTCCTTTTAAATACGAGCTCTTCTTTTCGTTCAAAGTTCCGGATCAATCGAAAGAAGTTAAGAGTCTCGAACAGAAGCGTCGAATGGCGCACTCGCTATCAGTGTCTTCGTCAAACCGGGTGACGGATTTAGAGAGTGAGTCGCGACTCTCGCAAACAACAGATTTACTTCGCGAGCTGATCGAAACCGGTCAAAAAATCTTCCGGTCCGAACTTGTTGTGATTCTGCGCGATGACGCCGGCCTGGACGGATTGAAACGATTGAATCTTCGCACCAAAGAAGTTCTGTCGAAGTTTAAAACGTTGAGCGGTTCGGAAGGCATTCAGGAAGCGGTGGGTGCATGGAAGATTTTTAAGTCGAATCTCCCATTGGCGCCGATGAGTCTCGTTCGCGGCAAGCGAATGAAGACAAATAACGTGGTCGATCTCTTTCCCTTGTATGGGGCGGCGACGGGAGACGAGACGCCAGTTTGCCTGTTGAAAACAAGACTCGGGTCTCTGTATTCGCTGAATCCGTACTCTGCCCGGCTGAACAATTTCAATATGCTCGTCACCGGATCGAGTGGATCAGGAAAAAGTTTTGCGAATAACTTTCTGATGCTTCAGCAGATCGCGCGAGGAACGAAGGTCTTCATCGTCGATGTCGGCGGATCGTACCGAAAAATGACCGAAGTCTTGGATGGTCAATATTTCGACGTGAACCTCACGGGCAAATACTCGATTAACCCTTTCGACATGAGTGATCCTAGCTCCGTTCCTAGCGGTGAACGGCTCAAGTCACTCGTTAGCATCGTCGAGCAAATGGTGGTCGATGACGGCGAGAAACTTTCGCGTTTTGATCGAGTTTCTCTGGAGCGGGCGCTTGCGACCGTTTTCGAGAACGCGCGTACGCGTTTCGAAGCTGTCTCGCCGACGCTATCTGATCTGGCGAATTATTGCCTTCAATACGGTGATGAGTCGCTACAGAGAATCGGAAAGCTTCTTTATCCGTGGACGGGAGATACGCCGTACGGTCGGCTATTGGACCGACCAGGTCAAATTGAGGCCGACAAGTCGATCGTGACATTCGATCTAAAAGGATTGTCGCAATATCCCGATCTTCAGTCGGTCATGATCTTGATTCTGACGGGATTCATTCTTGAACAAGTCGAGACGGATCGAACAGTTTCAAAGCGCGTTTTGCTCGACGAAGCCTGGGAACTTCTGAAAAGTCCGGCCGCGAGCCAATTCATGGAGTACGCGGTTAGGACTTTCCGAAAAACCGGTAGCGGTGTCACGTTCATCACTCAGGGTGTCGAAGAAATCATCGCAAGTGGTCTAGGGTCTGCGATTCTCAATAACACCGCGATGAAGCTTGTGATGCTTCAACGCGGTAGCACGGATGTACTTCGCGATGCGCTAAAGCTCAATTCTCAAGAGCTTCGTCTGATTCAAAGCCTCGAACAGCGAAAAGGAGTTTTCAGCGAAGGTTTTTTGATGGCGGGTGAAACTCGCCAAGTCATTCGGATTCAGCCGACGCCCCGTCAGTATTGGATTTCAACGTCGGACCCGCGCGACGACCAATTCTTACGAAAACTTCAAGACGATGGTCATTCGCTTGAGTCTGCGATTTCGGAGGCGGCATCGGTCGCACCGTTCGGCGTTTCGTCGCTCAAAGGAGTCGCCGTATGAAAAGAAAAATTCTGAGTTTCTTTTTTGTTCTGACGTTTGTCGCAAAGCCGACCGCCGTGCGAGCCGATATTTTCGGCGGTGACGTTTTTGTGCTTACTCAAATTTTGGCGCAGGCAGTTCAAACCGTCATTCAGCTAAGAACGATCCTAACGCAGGGGAAAGACACATTGGATTTGCTTCGCGACGTGAACGCCGGGGTAAAGAGCGGCCTCGATCTTATTCGGATCATCAATCCAAACTTCAATCCGGGCGTCTACGGAGATTTACGTGACTCAGATGCAGTGCTTCGGGCGCTTCAACAAGTTTACGGCGCTGCACCAAAGGGAATGGACGAAGAGTTGATACGGTCGCAAGACCAGAGTGTCGCCGAAGTCATTTCGATGAATCGAAATCTCTACGACTATGCCGATCATGTCGACCGAGAACGGGATCGAATTCTATTTCACGCTGAGGTCGTAAGCCCTCAGGGTGCCGGTAAACTTCAAAATCAGGCGCTTGGTATTCTGATTGGTGTCACGACTCAACTGCTCAGGACGCAAAGTCAGATGCTTAAGATCATGGGTCAAAACATGGCGTACGACAATCGTAAGGAAAAGATCGCAACGCGAAATTTCCAGGAAAACTACCAGGGGCTTTCGAAAGGATTCGAGGGCTTGCCTAATGAGACGAAGCTGCCACGCCTTGGGGGTGAGAAGTGATTCCCAACCTCGAAGTCTTGGGTTCGCTTGTTCGCGATCTTCACCAGAGTTTAAGCCAGCTGTTTTATATTATGCTGCCGGTAGCGATTTTGTTTTCGGTCGTTTTTGGATTTTTGAAGTCGGGTGACGCGAATTATCCAGACGTGATTAAGCGTTCGTTTGTCGCGGCGTTGCTGCTCGCCTCATTTCCCGAGGTTTCAAACGTGATCCTCGATATTTGTGATGGTATCGCGGGGAAAATCGACAACATGTCGGGCCTCGACACGTTCATGCGAATGGCGCAGGAAAAGTCACTCAGCTATGCCACATCGACGACTTCGCTGCTATTGAAGTTTGACGATCTATTCATGGCTGTTCTGAGCTTTGGAAGTTTTGTGCTTCTTTACGTCGCTCGCTACGTCACAATCGCTCTTTACTATTTCTACTGGGTTCTTCTGTCGGTCTGCGCGCCACTCATGATTCTTTGCTACATCTTCCCAAGAACGGCTGGAATTACGGCAAACCTCTATCGGGCACTTATCGAAGTCGCCTGCTGGAAAATTTTGTGGGCCGTGATGTCTGCGATGCTGACGTCGCTCACATTCGGAAGCCTCTATCGGACGGAAGGCGGGTATCTGACGCTCATCGTGATGAATTTTATCATCGCGCTCGCACTCCTATGTACGCCAATGCTGATGCGGTCGCTGATTGGCGAAGGGGTTCAAGCGACGGCGCACAAAATTGGCGGTACGGCCGCGATGGCAGCCGTGATGTTCCCCGCGAAAACAGCCGTCGTACATCAGATGTCGAGAGAGTTTCTCTCGACGACGCGCGGTTATGCCGCACACAAGTTTCAGTCGTTTACAAACAAAGTTTCACGGCCCAAAGGGCCGTAGTGGAGGTGAATTCAATGATTAAAAAAACAGTTCTTCGATCTAGCTCTTATCCCGAAGCAATGCGCTCGTTCGCCGAGGAGAATCTCAATCTCAAGTTTCTTTGCGCGAGCCTGCTCGGATTATTTTTCGTAACTCTTTTGCTCGTTCTATATCTCGTGAAAAAAGGCCCGACGGTTGTGGCGCTCGACAACACAGGTGAAGTCTCGCGGATTGAGGCGAAGGTCACAGACCTACAGATTCAAGCGGCGATAAAAGAATACGTCTCTCGTCGATATTCGTGGAACGAAAAAAGCATTTCGAGCCAACTTTTGAAAGCGAAGTTCTTTGTATTGCCGATGCTTGTCCCGGCTTTCGAACGTTCAATGGCGGACGTGCAAAAATTTGTTCACGACAAAAAAGTCAGTCAGCGCGTTTATCCGAAATCGGTCGAGGTTGATCTTAAGGAGAAGAAAGTTTCGGTGATCGCGGACCGAATTACCGAGTTCGACAATCTCAAGGCGGCGACAGAGATGCGGCTCGTTTTACAGTTCGCGCTTGACGATCGAACGGTCACCAATCCTTGGGGCATCTATATCTCTAAAGAATCTGCAGAGGCGAGACCATGAAATGGCTTGCGGCTGCACTTCTAACGGTGATTCTGATGTCTTCTCCGGTGAATGCGCACGTTCGTAATATTACGGCGAACGGGGATAATATTCTCAACGTCCGAACGGCGCTTGGGATCGCAACGATTATTCAGCTACCTGAAACGATTCAATCGGCCATCATAGGCGATGGTTCAGGTTTTAAGGTGGAGTATCTTGATCGGGCGGTGACCATCAAGCCGCTTCGGTTTGGCGTAAAGACGAATCTGTATCTCGTTACCGAAAAACGACGATACAATTTGCGGCTTGTGACGCAGGCGCAGGATCTCGCGGACTACGTCGTTTATGTGCGAAATCCCGATATTAAGGACGCGGTCAGGTGGCGCAAGTTCAATCAATTCGGTGAAGCCGACAATATACGTCTGACGGTAAATCGAATCGCCGTGTCCGACGGTGGATTCGTCCTCATCGACGCGAAGATTTCTAGCAACTCGAACGAGACGAAGGCGCTGAAGCCCGAGGATTTTTGGATCGTTCAGGGAAACACATCGCGGACGGTTAACGGCCTTTTCGTTTCGGGTCTCGGAGTTTCAAAATCGAATCCAATTTCTGTTGGAATATCTCTGGCGAAATCTGAATTAGTTGCGACCAAACCGATCGTGATTGAACTGCGTATGAAACATAAAATTTCTGTTTCGATTTCAGAGGCGAACCTATGGAATTGAAAACCTCAATCTCGAAGATGGCGAGCAAGATTGGTCAGCTTGCAACGAGTGGGAGAAATATTTTCGTCAGCGAAAATCGGTTCAGTCGAAAATTCGACGTGAATTTCAAGTCATTCAGAATCATGGGTCTTATCGGGTTGTTCATTTTTATCGGTGTCGTTTTTCTGCTTCCGAATGACGTACCTGTTCAGTTCACCGAAAAAAACAACCGAGACGCGAAGTCAGGGTCGGACGGCAGTTCGTCGGAGAATGGTGGTAGCAGCCAAAACCGAGAGTCGGCGAGATCGTTGTGGTCTTCGCCGTCGATGGCGATCCCTCGCGGCGGTGGAAGCCAGGTTAACTACAATACTTCGATGGTTCTAGGGTCAAAGACCGGTAATGCCAAAACTCAGCTTCGCGCGGGAGCGCGGCTTTCCCTTCGGATTCTCGATAAAATCACGGTGTCGCAGGATTCGGTCCCAGTCTTAGCTGAACTTCTGTTGGACACCGAAACTGATTCTGGGTTGAGGCTTCCGGCGGGTTCACGACTCTACGGAGACGCGAGTTTTCAGCGCGGGTCCGACCGAGCGACGGTGCGATTTACTCAACTCTCGGTACCAAGTGGCCAGATTCGAAGAATTTCAGCGCTAGCGATCGGCAAGGATGGTCAACCGGGCGTCGAGGGGCACGTGTTCTCGGACGGGATAAAAAACACGACAGGCCAGATACTGACAACGTTTGTTGGCGGACTTGCGGCTGGCAGTATGCAGACCGACATCTTTGGAAAATCAAATGGCGGAGTGACGAATGGACTTCTCGCGGCGGTCTCGACGACAGCTCAGGGGCGAGCGCAGGCGTACGGAGAAAAATTAAAAACAGAACGCGAATGGATCGAGTTAAAGCCGGGCACCGAGTGCGACGCGGTTTTAACCGATTCCGTTCGTCTTCAAGAAGGGGGTGATGACAATGAAAGACAGTAAAGGTCCTGAGATGACCGACAGAGGGTTTCTATTTCTGACAATCGGCGCGGCGATTTTGGTTGGATGGCTCAAATTTAAGCCGCAGATTGTCGGCTTCTACGTGAAGTGGCGCTATCTCGTCGCGCTCGTCATCACGATCGCGATCATGGCCGCTTATCGATTGGCGAGAAATAGATTTAAAGCCAAGCATCGGTCGAAAAATTTAGAAAAAGAGATTCTGTCAGCAAGCGACACGGAAGACTCGGTCTACGCGGGTATCACGGCAGATGGAAAATCTGTATACATCAAGCAGTCCTTTCGACGCATGCACACACAAGTCGTCGGCACAACGAATGCCGGCAAAACGGAATCGGTCATCATCCCTTGGGCGGTGGATGACATTAAAAAAGGTCGAGGCTTCTTGATGATCGACGGGAAGGCGGATTCGGATTTGCTCAATAAGCTCTATGCTTACGCAAAAAAATACCATCGTGAACACGACGTCCGAATTTTGTCTCTGTGCAATGTCGACATCAGTCATACGTTTAACCCGTTGGCTGGCGGATCGCCGCTCGAAGTCGCGGAGCGCGTTTTTGCGGCCATGAACTTCGACAACGAGTATTTTAAGAGCATCCAGTACGACGCGTTTTTGCATTGTCTGCTGTTGCTCGCAGACGTGAAGATTAAAGCGACTCCTTACCGCGTCATCGAATGCCTAAAGCACGAGAAGCATCTGGCGGACTTAGCGAAGAGATCAACCGACGAGCGGCTGCAAAATTGGGTGAAAGACTTTTTAGGCCTCAAGCGAGAAGAGCGAGAGCAACGAACGAGCGGACTCGTGTCGCAGCTGCAAAGCTTTGCCGTCGGTGAAACGGCGACGATCTTTAACAGCGAAAACTCGGACATTGATTTGGAGCGCGCTCTCGAAAACGGCGAGATCGTCTATTGCCAGCTTCCGGCCCTCAAAATTCCGACGCTTGGAAAAGCGACAGGTAAGGTTATTCTCCAATGCCTTCAGAGTGCCGTGGCTTCGCGTCACATCGGAGACTCAAAGAACCGAAAGTTCTTTTCGGTGTACCTCGATGATTTCACGGAGTACCTGACGCCGAGCTTTGTGACCCTGCTAAATAAATCTCGAAGTGCGAACGTCGGAATCGTTTTTGCCCATCAGGCGCTCGGAGATTTGGCTGAGCATGGAGACGGGGTCAAAAATACGATCCTGACAAACTCGAACTTGAAGGTTTTCATGCGGACGAACGAGCCTGAGTCGGCCGAGTATTTTTCATCAGTGATTGGAACTTCACTAACCGCGAAAGTGACTGAGCGTCAAAAAGACGGGGTCTTTGGTCATGAGAAAACCGGCGACGGGTCGGTACGGGAAGCCGAGGAGTTCAAATTCCACCCGAACCTTTTTAAGCAAGAGCTTGGCGTCGGCGAAGCGATTGTCGTTCTCCCACATGCGCAAGGATCTCTGCCCGTTCGAATGAAATTCAAAATGTCATTCGATCTTGATAAGCCGATGATTCCGAAACTGTTGAAACCGGCTCCGCTTGGCATGCCAAAAAGTGATGAAAGCAAACCGTCGAATCAGCCGCAGCCCGAAGGAGCGCCTGCGGATGTGATGACGGAATTGATTTCCGGTCAGACGGGGGTGGCGGCATGAGACAGCTCACGGTTTTTCTAACGCCGATTTTTCTCGTTGGCTGTGTATCGACCCCAAAGTGTGGGAATCCGGAAGGAGCGCGAACGATTTTGACCGGAAAAGAAAGCTGCCAGGTCCGAATTCGACAAGTCACGGTAGGTTCCGATTTGAAGATTCCGGCGAGTCTTAAGGGCGCGGCGCTCTCAGAATTTGCACTCGATTGGGTTGAGCCGACGTTGCAAGACGGTCGGATTGAGCTCGGACATTTTGTTTTGGTGCCGATGTCGCAATCGAAGGCGTCGGTAAAATGAGGAGCATGAATCGACATGTGATTCAAAATGCTCAGGAGTTCGCGGCTCGTTGGGGATTCCTGACTCGCGACTTATTCTACGATTTTCTGTGCGGAATGAGCCCAACTCAGAACTACCGATATTGGAATTATCTGGTCGACGAGGGGTTGTTCGTGCAATCGCTCGCGTCGGAGGATGTTTTGCTTTTGAGTGGGAAGAGTCGCCGATCCAATTTCGGTAAGTCGGCAAGGCCGTCACGGTTGCCGGTATATGTCGAACACGACGCCGTCGTCGCTCGGTTTTTATTGACGCTCGACCGCCTAGGTCTGATCGCAAGGTTTTGGCTCGAAGATGAGCTAACCCGCAGACCAGTCGAGGCGTATCAAATTTTAGGCGCGGAGAGAATGCATCGAATTCCAGATTTGATTTTCGATCTGAAAGCGGCGAACGGCTTCGTTCGCTGTGCGTTCGAAGTCGAAAAGACAACGAAGTCGCAAAGCCGGTATGACAAGATCGCGCTCGCCTATCTCGCCTATTCGAAAGTGAACGTGATTCTTTTTGGATGCGGAGGCCGCGCAACTGAGGCGGCCGTTCGGCGGTCGTTTGAGGGCAGACTCTATGTGGAGAGAAAACGTGTGCCAGGTATTTTTCAATACCCGGATTTCGCAAATGATGGTCTTCGGGCGGCAATTCGATTCGGATCAATGGAGTACACGGTTGAAAAAGTTCTTGAGATCGCGACGAAGCAATCGCTTCCGGCCCAAGCTTCTAAGCGGATTCTAAATGAAAAATCCATTTCATTTAGAATCCCGACAGACGGTGAGGCTGCATGAGCAAAATCGTGAAACAAAACAGAAAGATCGGGACCACCCAACCCCGCCCCCTTGAAACAAGTTTCTTCCTGTCCACCCCCACCCAACGAGTTGAGTGAAGGTGGACAGGAACCAGGGGGCGGGGTTGGGTGGAAGATGAGAAAGTCAGTTGGACATATTGATAGAGAGATAATTATTTTTTGAAGAGAAACAAGAGGGCACAGGACCAGAGGGATAGTCTGAACGAGATTTTTTGTGGAAGCGATCTTGTTTGATTTGTTGATTGTGCTTTTGTGCGGAGCTTTGGAATTGGACTATTCCCTTTGGCCCCGCGCCCTCAAGTAACTGCCGAGCCCATTCGGGCTTCGCGGTTTTAAACCCCTAAGGGAGGTGCAAATATGGATATGGAAAAGGAAAGGCCGGATCAAAAGGTCGATCAAGAAAACATCATCAAGATTACCGTCACGAAGGAGGCCGGAGAAATACTCGCCGATTTGGTGGTACGAGCAAACGAAGGGTTCGAGGGCGGTAAGATCAATCGTCAAAACCTTGCGAGCTACGTAATTGAGAAATTCAAAAACAATTTTTCGGATAAGGATCTCGCTCAGCTCAGACAGCTACATTACGATGACGCGGCCATGCTTGAGGCGATGTACCGAAAAATGAAAGAAACTGGGGATATTCCGGATTTCTTACGAGAAGCCCTGAAAAAGCAGTTCCATGGAATTGATGACTCATTGAAGCGAACAAAAAAGTCATTGACGAAAGAGTACATCAATGATGTACAGTCTTCAGATGGGGAAACGACATGAAAGGTTCCGAATTCAAAGCGATAAGGGAAGGCTTGGGTTTGTCGCAGGATGAACTAGCGGCTGTTCTTTGTCTTTCGGGCAAGCAGGCCGTGAGCAACATCGAAACGGGTTTTCGGAATCCGAGCAAGTTGTCGGCGGTCTTAATGCGGGTGTTCTCTGGTCTTTCCAGATCGCGATTCAAAGAACTCAGCGGTTTGATGTTGGAACTTGGCTCCGACATTCATGGCGGAAAGAAGCGGGGCCGATGACTCGCGGGCGTAAACGGAATCCCTTGTTCGCGGTTCGCAGCGATCTGCCCGTGACGTTGTATCCAACGAGTGAACCCGTATCGGACTTCTTGAAACGACACGATGAAGTGCAATCGATAATCGTCAAAATGATTTTGTTGAGCAAACGTAGAGGTCGCCCCTCAGAACAGGATCAAGACCATGAAGAAGCCGCTTAAAATTGGTGCTTATGTTCGGGTTTCTACTGATCGCCAGGTTCAGGTATTTGAGGGATCGCTCGATACCCAAAAGTATCGCATGGCTGAGTTCGTAAAAGGTCGAAACAAGGACAATAAAAATTGGGGCGAGATCGTCGAATTCTATGTCGAGGAAGGTCTATCTGCGGGAACAGATAAGAGACCTCAGTATCAGCGGATCATGTCCGATGTTCGCGCAGGTAAAATAAATCTGATTCTCGTCTCAGACATTTCGCGACTCTCAAGAAATACGCACGATTTCGGAGTTCTATTGAAAGAGCTTGAGCAGTGCAACGCGAGCTATCTGTCGATGAAAGAGCAATTCGATACGACGACACCCGCCGGTCGGCTCATGATCAACATGGTCGTAAATATGGCGCAATTTGAACGAGAGATAACGTCAGAACGCGTATCCATCAATGTCTGTTCGCGTGCTCTACGTGGTTTCGTTAGCGGCGCGCCAGCTCCACTCGGACTGCATCGCGTGAAAGAGAAGCCTGGAGTTTTAGTAGTGAATGAGAAAGAGGCGAAAGACATTCGGACAATCTTCGATGTCTTTCGTGAACAGGGTAGCGTTGGTAAGACGATGCCGGTCATCGAGGCTCTCGGCATACGTCCTCGTTCCAAGAAGTCGAAAGTCGACGGAATTGTTCCCGGCAAGTGGATTCATGATCAGCTGAGGGATATTCTCTCGAACCCGGCTTACGTGGGCATCAAAGAGGTTAACAAAAAGTACAAGCACTCGGATTCGGTGAATCTAAAACCTTGGCAAGGTTATCAGCAGGTCAAAGCGAGTTGGCCTGCCGTCGTGAAGCAGGAAGTCTTCGACGACGTTCAGAGAATGCTCAATGAGAACCTTCTGGTTGAAAGACGTCGCGTGGACGGTGCCGAAAGGCGAATATTTTTGTTAACCGGCATTCTCCACTGCGGCGAATGCGGCCGACCGATGAGTGGTCAGTCCTCGCATGGTGCGAACCAGGTTCACCGATACTATTCACACACCGTAAAACGTAACAGCGAAGTAAAGTGTTTAGTCAAACGCGTCCGCGCGGATGAGATCGAGCAGGTTGTTATCAATCATTTTACAGAAGTCTCGGGTCGGGCGGGTTACTTCGATACGATCCAAAGTAAACTTAAAGAGGCGGTGAGCCACATCCCCGAGAAAATTTCGGAAGAAATCTCTGAGTTGAAAGAGGCGGCCGCTCAAATTGAGAAAGAGATATCGTCGACATTTAAATTACAGCTCCAGGTTTCGGGCGGAAGTGAAGCGGCGGCATTGACGGCCGAACACCTCGAAAAGTTGGGACGAGACAAAAAGCTTGTGATGAATCGATTGGTCGAAGCTGAGGAACTCTTAAATGTTCAAAAGGATTCGGCTGGATTGAGGAATGTCATCGAGGGCCGAATTCGCGATTTCAAAAAGGCATTTCACAAAGCTTCGCCCGCGACGAAGCGGCGCCTCGTCAGACGGGTGCTGTGGAAATTGGTTTATCAACCGAATCGCCTCGATATTTATTTTAATTTTGCGGAAGGTCGGGAAGAGAAGGCGAACTCACCATTCGAGGCTCGCGAGCCGGGAAAGCTGATTCGATTTGAGCGAAAAATCGAGTCTGAGGAACGTTTTTCCAACTCCCAACCCGCTTTGAATCTGTCGTTCGAAAATTTGCGAGTTGACGGAATTGGATGGGGTGCCAGGACTCGAACCTGGGAATGACAGAATCAAAATCTGTTGTCTTGCCAACTTGACTACACCCCAACACGGGACTCCCAAGCGAGGTCAAAGCGGGCAGACCAAGTGGTCATC
>JAFLCB010000020.1 GCA_017302795.1 Deltaproteobacteria bacterium
AAAACGACATCGACCCGCGCTCATTTATTTTACTAAGCCTTCAGAAAGTCGCCGCCGGCGAAGAACTCGAAACGCCGATCGAACTAGCCCGCCGCCTTCGTCAACACGCGAATTAGGCAGGGGTTACATTCGAAGCGAGTGCTGCTGAAGTTTCTCTCCCTGAGGACTTGAGATTTACTGCAACGTCTTACGCGTCGATCGTCCATGAAATGGAACACAACATCAATATCGATGCTCTAGAGACATCAGACCGCAGAACGGTATGGCTGTACCTTTTCAAATACTTCTATACACCGGCACCGAAATTTGTGGATGAACTTTCTGCAATGAAAGCCGAATGGGAATTTCTGCACAACATACCCAAGTTTGATCGAATGGCCGCGGTAGGGACTCTGAGCAAAGTCGGATTGAGTAAAACCCATGAACGAATGTATCGAGATATGCTTGAAGCCGCAGATCTTCCACTCGAAGAATATCTGAAGTTTCAGCACGATTCGGGAAGATACGGCTTCTTTGGCGTCGCTCTAAATACGGTGAACACCTACGCGATGACTTCGCCTCTTGCTGTACTGCCGCCGGTCCTCGCTATCTCGGGCTATAAATGGGCTTGTGAAAAATGCGAAAACACCGGCGGCGAGTTTGGACGGTTCGCGTGCGAGATCACTTGCGCCGAACCGAAGTAATTCAGATTGAGATATAACCTGTGGCATTTCTTCCGGTATCTTTCATCCAGATTGCGTTGTTACAGATTGAATTCAAGGTTGCGAACAGTTCATAATCTCCTGTGTTTTGGTTGCGGCGTGATTAGAATTTCGAACTGAGTATGATCGATCGCCTGTCGATCAACTCTTGCGATACCAGTCTCGCGCGATACCCGTCGTCGAAAACAGATTTCGGACATTTCTTAAAATTAACTTTTGAATTTCGATTTTTATTGACGGAGGTTTTGTTCGCTTTTTGAAAGTGTCAATCGATTTGTCGACACACTTTACACACGCTGATTGAACGAACCGAGAGACGCCTATTCAGCGAGCTGCAGAGATCGGTCGCGTTCCTCCGCGGCTGACTTTTATGGACCTCACGGCGCAGATTTATGGGCGAAAAATCGGTCGCGAAAAACTGATGATAAAACCTCCTTATCCAAGGGAGGTTTCTATGCTTGCACTTTCAAACGACAATTTGATCACGGCCGTTCGCTCACTTGTGAAAGAAGAACGGCGAATCACCCGAGCGATTTTAGATCATATCAATGAGGTCGCCAGGCGCAGACTTTACGCCGATCTTGGTTTCTCCTCGATCTTCGATTGGTTAGTCAAAGACCTCGGCTATAGCGAATCGGCAGCCTATCGCAGGATGCAAGCCGCGAGGATTTTGCGAGCTGTCCCAGATGCGGCCGGCAAATTAGAATCGGGAGCGCTCGGTCTCACCGTGCTCTCAAAAGTTCAGACCTTTATTCGAGCCGACGAAAAGCGGACCGGCCAGAAAATGTCGATCCAAGAAAAAACCGAAATTTTGACAAAAGTAGAATCATGTTCAGGCCGCGAAGCCGAACATCGATTGGCTCAGCACTTTCCCGAATTGGCCTCGCAATTTCCAGGCGGATTAGCTCCTAAAGAAAAGGTTCGTGCGATCAGCGAGGATCAAGTCAGCGTGCAGGTGACCTTCACTCGAGAGCAATTCGAAAAGCTAAAACGAATTCAAGAGCTGCTTTCACACACGCACATCGGCTCATCAAACGCTGAATCATTAGATGCCGCGATGGATGTTTTTCTTGAGAAAAAAGATCCGCTCAAAAGAATCGTCAAGCCCCGTGCGGCGCCATGCGACACCGCTGCGGAAACGGAAATGCCTTCGACAAAACCCGCACACTCACTAAAGCCGTCGACCCGAAACACGGTGCTGAGAAAATCCGGTGGTCAGTGCGAGTATCGTGAAACAAAGATGGGTCATCGATGCGCGAACCGCCATTTTCTAGAGGTCGATCACATTCAGCCTCGAGCCCTCGGTGGAACGAATGTGCCTGATAACCTCAGAGTCCTTTGTCGCACGCACAATCTATTGGTCGCAGAACGGGCATTTGGTCGGGAAAAGATCGAGGCGTTCCGGCGCCGGATGTAATCTGTAGCAAACGGTCATCAATTAAACGACCTCGAGCGAAGAGCGCCTCGGAAGCATTCCCTTATTTTATTTTCTACGTTTTCTTTTTAGAGCGAAGACGAAGGTGGTTCGGGTAAATTATATGTTATTTAACCATTAGCTCACACGACGCCGACTCTCTGCGAGGCTTAAATAACTGGCATTGCTTGTGATTCCAGGACCTCGGTCGAGTTTGAATGGTTTGCGTCAGTCGGGGGATGTGCGGACGTCAGTCTGGGTAGTATCCTGGACTGAGGTTGTCGCGACTAACTGAAATCTTTCATTTCCGGCAGGCTCTGAGGTCCCCATGATTGATTTGCGTTCATTGAAGTCTGAATTTGCACCAGGCTCAGGCCCCAGCCGAGTCTACAGCGAACTTCGCTATCAGGACAATCGGGAGACACGGATTACTCTCACCAACGGACACCTAGAGACCAATGTGCAAGAAAGTTCGAGAGGTGTTTCCGCGCGGTCCTTTACCGGTGGATACTGGGGATTTTCGTCTTACTCAAATCCAACCAAGGACGCGCTTCATTCTGCCCTGAAAGAGGCCACCCGGAACGCAAAGTTTCTGACTAGTCGCTCGGGAAAAAGCAATAGTGAAATTGTCTATGCAGGTGTCATCAATTTCGAAAAAAGTTATGCGAGTCAGAAAACTCCGATGTCACCATCTATCTGGATCGAGTTGCTAAAGTCGCTCGATGCGACCATCGTAAAAAAATATCCCGATCTTCGTTCGCGAAGTCTTCGCCTTTGGTCTTTAGAAATCGAAAAACAGATTCTGACTTCCGATGGATCAGAACTGCATACGACGGTGCCACAATCCTTTTTTCAAGTATCGATGACTCGAGAATCGCCAACCGGCCCTGTTACGTTTTCGGACACTCGCGGTGGCTTAGGCGACTTGCAAGATTTTTTTCTCGCTGCGCCCGAATCCTTTGAAGGTTGGATTGATGAAATTCACGAAATGACAGCGCGAAAAGCGGAAGGTGTTAGGCCCGAACCCGGGATGAAGGATGTCGTACTTGCTCCTGATCTCGCTGCCATTTTGATGCACGAAGCGGTTGGACATAGTGTAGAAGGTGATCTCATACAATCCGGTTCCATTTTGTGGGATAGACTGAAGCAAAAAGTCGCAAACCCAATTCTTTCGTTCGTCGACTTCGCTCATACCTACGAAGGCCTTCCATGCCCGCGCCCGGTGCATGTAGATGACGAAGGGATAGAAGCCGAGAACACAGTTATCATCGACAAAGGCGTGCTAAAGACTTTTCTCAACAACCGCGAGACGGCGGTACACTTTGAACAAAAACCTACTGGCCACGCGAGGGCGTATCAGTACTGTGACGAACCGCTGATTCGAATGCGAAACACGGCGGTGCTGCCAGGGACCTCACGAATTGAGCACATGATCGCTTCAATTGAAGACGGGTATTATTTGATGAAAGCTGGTCGCGTGCAGGCAGACACGACTGGCGAGTTTCTTTTGCAGACAGGATCCGGATTTGAAATTAAAAGTGGAAAAATCGTGCGCGCCCTCCGCGACAGTTCTATTTGCGGCTTTGCCCTTGATTTTATGAACTCGATTTCCATGGTTGCCGATGAATTTCAGTGGGACACGTCCGGATACACGTGTCTGAAAAAGCAGTTGATGCCGGTCGGGTTAGGCAGTCCTGCGATCAAATGCAAAGTTCGAATAAGTGGTGATTGATGGAGCATTTAAATTTCGAATTTGTTAAAAAGGTGCTCACGCGGTTAAGTGCGTTGGGATTTGATAGTTCGGAAGCAGTCCTCGGAAACGAACATCTGACGGAAATGGAAGTCGATGTCAGTTCGATATCGCTCCTGCGAAATACAGAAAGTGATTCACTCGTTTTGCGAGCCATTCAGGGCGGTCGATATGGAACTGTCAGTCTCTCGCAACTCGACGACAGTCGCCTTCAAATGGGAATTTCTAAACTTCAAGAGCAAGTGCAGTCGGCTCCCGTTGATTCTGCAAGGGCCTTTGCTCCGCAGCCCCTTGTTTCCACCAATGAAATGGGACCTCTCGAACCTATGCACTATGCCATGCATAACAGCCTTTCGCGCTTTTTGTCCTCGGTAAGTGAGGCCTACCCTGAGTGTGTGTTAAAACAAGCACTGCTTCGGTATCATCGGACTCGCAGAATTCGCGTAAATTCCGTCGGACATGAAACTGACACCACCGAAGGGTACTACAGTTTTGGGGTTCGGTTTCTTTCAAAGAGAAATGGTAAAACCAGTCAAATTAATTTCAATGGTTCATGTGCTGCAGATCTCGATTCCGATCTCCTTGAATGGGGAGGAATTCGGCGCGCATTGGAAAGTTCAGTCCGAGAAATAAACCTCACTCCCTTCCACGGTCGACTGCAGGGAAGAATGGTAATAGCACCAGAAGCCCTTTATATTTTAATGGGGCATTGGCTTTCGAACTTGCGAGACGAAAAGATTTTGTCGGGAATCAGCCCTTTCCGAAACTCCCTTGAACAGCCCGTGTGCTCCCCACTCATCACATTTGGAATTGAACCTCGAGGGCAAGGCTTCGCTCGACACGAGTTTTTGACCGACGACGGGTATGGCTCTGAACCATCGACGATTGTCGATAGCGGCAAACTAAAATCTTTTATGATCAGCGACTATGCTGCGCGAAAAACCTCGCTTCCGCGTGGGGAAAACTCTGGGTTGAATTGGGTTTTTGGCGCCGGAAAAACACCCCTGCACGAACTTTTTTCCGGTGTCGATAAGGGTTTAATGCTCGGTAGGATTTCCGGTGGTGTGCCCGCCGCCAATGGTGACTTCTCGGGAATCGCAAAGAATTCTTTTTTAATTGAGGGTGGCTATTTGAGCCGCCCCGTATCCGAGGCGGTTTTTTCCGGAAACATTTTCGAAATGTTCAATTCTATCACAGCTGTCTCAAAGGACCGGTCGAACGATGGAATCGCATTGATTCCGTGGCTTGCGGTCGATGGCATGCGCGTCAAGGGCCGCTAGGCTTTCGGCTTATGATTCACGAAGAATCAAATGGTAGCCGAATTTTGTGCGAACGGGACCAGAACGGCTTCCCGGTTTAAGAAGCTCCGCAGCTTCGCGAAAAGTTTCGTCGAGGCGATGGAGCTTTCCGGTGAGATCACCTAAGTCTCCTCCGGCTGATCGCGAGGAGCACAGCGAAAATTTCTCTGCGACCACCGAAAATTCTTCACCCGCGTCGAGCTTCCGTTCGAGATCGCGGGCTTCGTATTCATGTTGGACCAAGATGTGGCGGAGTCTCATGTGGCTTGTTCCGTTCTAATTTCGACAACATTAAGTAGAGACATGGAACCACGAACAATGTGAAGACCGTGGAAACAATCGTTCCTCCAATAATAGTAAGTCCCATTGGAGTTCGGGTCTCTTGCCCAATTGAATTTCCGATCGCCAAAGGAATCGCTGCGGCGACCGTCGCGACGGAGGTCATTAGAATCGGACGAAGTCGCACTGGGCAAGCGTTTAATAGAGCCTTCGTGACGTCTCGTTCTCCGCCTGCTCGCACGTGGTTGGTGAACTCGACAAGCAGGATCGAGTTCTTTTTTGCAATCCCCATTAGTACGATAATGCCTATGAAGCTAAAAAGATTAAGCGAAACACCAAAGGCCCAAAGGATCAGAAGTGCACCGGTAATACTAAACGGTAGTGCCACTAGTACGGCAATCGGGTGAACAAAGGAATTGAATTGCGTTGCCAGAATCATGTAGGCGACCACGATGCCAAGGGTTAAAGCAACGAATAGACTCTTGAAACTTTCGGCCAGACCCGCGGCCGCGCCTTCAAGAGAGAAACGATATCCGGTAGGCAGCAGCTCGTTTGCAATTGCTTGAGCGCGATTTAACACGCTTTGCTGGGACTGGCCCGTGGCCAAGTTTCCATAAACGCCTATCGAGCGTTGGCGATTGAGACGATTGATCGCCTGATACGTTTGAGTTTCGGAAAATGTCACAAGGTTGGAAAGAGGGACTTGGTTCCCGTATTGATTTCTGACGTTGATTTTAGAAATGTCGGCTATGGATTTTACTTTGTCATCGCGAAGTTTTATTCGGATATCGTAGCGTCTTCCGTCGCCAGTGAAGCGGCTGATTCGAGTTCCAGCGACCGTGGCGTTAAGCGTTTTTGCGACCGCATCAATTGAAACGCTATACTGCGCCATTTTTTCGCGATTAGGGCGAATAAGGAGCTCTGGGAATCCAAGCTTGAAGTCCGTATCTAGATCTTGAGTCAAACCCTCTTTGTTCAGGCGCTCCATCATCTCCGTCGCTTTTTCGTTGAGGATCTGAAGGTTCGGACCGCTAAGATTGAAGGACAAGGGAAACTGACGGCCTGACGTTAGACCCCGTGCGGAGAGATCGCGAATGGAAAACCGCGCCCCCTTAACCTCCCGAAGTTTTCCTCGGATACGTTCCATGATTTCTAAGTGCGTTTGTTTTCTGGTTTCCCTCGGCTTCAAATAGGTCGGCAACGTCATTTGATTGACTTCCGAGTTCGGTCCACCTGCTCCGATGGAAACAAAGAAACGCTCTACATCGGGATCTTCGGCAAGAATCTTTTCAGCCAATATCGCTTGTGCTTGAGTGAATTCGAGAGAGGATCCGGGCTTGGTTTGTCCTGTAATAAAAAGGATATCTTGGTCTTGGCTGGGAACAAATTCTTTGTTCAGTCTTTGAAAGACAAATAGCGATGCGGCAAACAAGACCATCGAGACCAGTACCACGGACTTTGACCATTTGATGGTCCATTCCAAACGCCGCCGGTACCAGCTATTTACCTTGTCAAAAAGGTGGTCTAACTTCCGTTCCAGCGGCGAGATACCCTTTGAGGTCGATAGAAAAGCTGCTGCCCGCATCGGCGTGATCGTCACGGCCTCTAGCAGAGACAGTAAAACTGCTGCCGACATGGTGACGCCGAATTGGAAAAAGAATTTTCCAGTGATCCCATCCATAAATATGACGGGTAAAAACACGGCGACCACCGCAAGTGTTGCTGCTGTTGCAGCCGGAAGGATTTCAATAGAACCGTCGTAAGCTGCCTGCGCAGGCGATTTACCCATCCGGTGATGACGAACGATATTTTCTAGAAGCATGATGGCGTCGTCGACCACAATCGATATTCCAAGCGTCAGAGCTAGGAGAGAAAAAATATTGAGCGTAAAGCCCGCGAAATAAAGAATGATGAAAGTCCCAACGATCGAAGTGGGAATCGAAAACAAAATGTTGAGGGCTGCCTGAAAGCTTCCGAGGAAAAGAAAACAGATAACGATGGTTATGAGGCCTGCAACGAAGAGTTTTTCATAAGCTGTCTTAACCACTGCTTCAGTCGGCCGAGTGAAGTCGACATTGACGCGAAGGTCGTAGCCTTTTGCATTTAGAATAGGCCTTAAGGCTTCTATTTTTGCATGAACTGCTTTAGCAACTGCAACTTCATTTCCCCCGCGCATTTTACGAACACTGATCGAGACAGCATCCTTGCCATTGACGCGAGCCAGTCGTCGGATGTCACTTAAACCGTCTTCGACTTCCGCTACATCACCAATTTTAATTACTGCGTCGTGAATCACGGATCCCGATCGACGGAGAATTCGGATCCCTTCAATTTCGTCAGGCGAAACGGCTTCTCCTAGCCAGCGAACTCGGCGTTCGGTTTTTCCGTCGGAAAACTGTCCAGCAGCTGTGTCCACGTGTTGAACAGTCACAGTGTCCACAAGGTCGGTCACTGTTAAATCTCGGCGAGCAAGCTCTGCGAGGTTCGGCCAAATACGCAAGTTTCTTGACGAGAAACCGCCGATCGACACTTCGCCTATTTCAGGAATGAAGCGGAATTGGTCGAGAACAAAGTCCTCAGCATAGGTCACGACTTCCCGAAGAGGTTTATCCGCAAAAATCGAAATGAACATGATGGGCGATTCTTCGGGGTTTTGCTTTCGAATGACCGGTGCATCAACACCCGGGGGAAGCCGAAGACTAGAAAGAGCCGCTTGAACTTCTTGAAGGGCGACGTCGATATCCCGATCGATATCGAAATCGAGGGACACACTGCCGCCACCTTGGCGAACAGATGCTCGCATTTGTTTAATGCCTTCGATCGACAACAGCTGTTGCTCGATCGGGTCAACTAACTCCGCTTCTACGACCTCCGGTGCTGCTCCCTCGTAGGTGACGCTGACACTCAGGACCGGAAAGTCTACGTCTGGCAGTTGGCTGACGCCAAGTCTGTTGGCAAGGATCGCTCCGAACACGATCAGCGCGGACATCAGAATCCACGCAAAAACGGGACGACGAATTGAAATTGCAATCAAATCCATAGACTCATGGGACCTGAAGACGACCTTTTCGGTCAATCGAAGTCCTCGGAAAGTTGTAATAAAACCTTACGAATTTCGAGGTGGTGATGTTTTCGTGAAATACAGGAATAAAAAAATCGTAGAAAGGCCGGCTATGACTGCGTAGCGAGGAAAAACCGGCATCTCGGAGCTCAATATGAAGACTATTGATCCGGTGAGCGTCAGGCAGGCGACGAACTTATGTTTTTTAGATATTGAACGGTCGCGATTCCAGTTTTCGATAAGTGGACCGAACTCGCGGTGCCTGTGGATCCAGCGATTCCACTTTGGCGAGCCTTTCGCAAAGCACCAGCCGCTAAGTAAGATAAAGGGTGTGGTTGGCAACAGCGGCAAAAAAAGTCCGGCGAAGCCCAGACCTAAGCTTATGAAACCAACAGAAAGTAGCAAAATTCGAACGATTCTTTTCACTAGGTAGTTGGAATAGCACTGGGACTGCTGCGACGCAACAGGATGCTACTCAGACTTTTTCTTCTGGACGTAATCGCTTCTTGTAAAATTCCGAATGGATTTTTGGATTTCATCATCAACTCCTAGAAAAATGAAGTCCTCCTGAAAAAGCCCTTCCGGAGCCTCTGAAGTTCTCCGCACTCGCGACCAAACCGGCGATTTAATATCGGGCCACAGAGAACTGACGATTTGTAAACTGGCCCCAGGCTTAATCGGAATTTTATCTAAGATGGAAAATCCGGCCTCACTGATTGCGACTAGGGTTGTTGGTCGAAATAGAGCAGCGGTTACGTCCGTTTGAAGTCCTTGCACCGCAAGGCCGGGCGAGCTCCAAAGTTCTGGCCGTGAGAGATTTATGAAAAGTTCTGCGTGATACCTGCGATCGCTAAAGTCATAAATCATCTGTCTCACCTTTGTACCGCGAAAGACTTTAGCGGACAAAGTTTCCAGCGCGTTGAAAACGACGATCGGAGTAGGGTTTCCGAAAGCATTGCGAAGGGAGTAAGTTTCGCAAGCCCGGGATAGAGACACTATTCGCTCCCGTGCTTCGAACTCTGGAAGTGAGGGTCCCTGGATAAGTGATGCGTCGATCAATACGACTTCATATTGATGAACTTTAGAGGAGGTCTCGGTTGCGGACGCTTCAAAGTTCTCGATGGAAATCTCGATCACCGGAGACTTAATGCCTTCTCTGGGAGCGATCAATTTCATTCGGCATTTAATTGTACCTTGAGCACTAGCTGATGCTGTAAAGAAGCCGACGAATTCGGCAATGTGGTTTTTCCATTCGGTTCCACTGCCAGAGGCGACCCAAGCGAGAAGTTCGTCGAAAGTTTCGCGATCACTAAGATTGAATCCCTTGGTCAGCTGCGATGCATCCCGTTCCCAGCTTTCCAATTTTGCACCAAGTAAAGATCCGTCGTTTGAAAG
This sequence comes from Deltaproteobacteria bacterium, assembly GCA_017302795.1. Taxonomy (GTDB): domain Bacteria; phylum Bdellovibrionota; class Bdellovibrionia; order Bdellovibrionales; family JAMPXM01. The sequence goes on from JAFLCB010000020.1 coordinate 9,899, forward strand.
TTTCGGTTCAATAGACTCGACGAATAGATCGTCAAAGCGCAGCCGAACTTTTACGAGTTGGCGAGGCAAAAGCGGAATCAATTCTTCTGGGCGCTTCGGGCCAACGAAATTAGCATGGTGAAGTAAAAAGCTATTCGGCGCGGCGATTGTTCCCGCTGTGGACTTTTTATCGGAAAGATTTGCGAGAAGTTCCGCGGTGAATCGTTTAAAGCCTGAAAACACTGTAACTTCAATCTGTGTGAGTTGCTCTAGAGAGGATCGCAACATCGACTGTGTGTCGATTCTCGGTGTGATCAACGCCACGCGCATTCGATGTTCAGGTGCAGCGTCGGAGCGCTTAATCTCGGGAAGTCCGCCTGGGATATTGCGAGCTAGCCAAGTCCGCAGAAACTTTAACTGAATCTGCTTTAAGCCAAAAAAACGAAGGCGGACCTCGTACTCGGGTGGGCGTTGATCGAGAGGGCGACCTGACGCATTCGCTACGTTGGACTCGAAGTAGGGGACGCTGCTTTGAACTCTCACTTCTACTTGACGGCCGAGTCCTTCTTGCTCGCCAAGAAGTGAACATGACAGCGTGCCCTCGACTCCGACCGCGATCGGCCGCGGGGAAATGACAGTGCATCCGGTTTCGGAGATGTGGGTGATGTGAACCTGTTTTCCAAGTTCAAAGGTTATGCGAGGATCTTCGATTTTGGTTTGAAACAGGAAGGTGGGAGTCACTGCTTGATCGCCAGCGACTAGGAGTTCGATTTTTTGCAAAAATAAAAGTCGGTCGAGTGGAACGTGTAGGATGTCATTAGCGGTGCTTAAGCCGGGATGTTGAGGGTGGAAGTTCGTGGCGTTATGAGAAAGCGCTATGATGGGAACATTTTTTAAATTCCACTTTTCGCGAATCACAGAAAGTGGAAGAAAGTGGTCAGAATCATAGATGCAAAATTTAAATTCAGCGTTCTCTGGTTGTGGTGATTTACCGGGCTCTAGCGCTGTGTCGGGGTCACCTGTTGGCGGCGGGCCGACGTCTTCCAGCTCAACTTCGCCAAATAATTCGGTAGTCCACTGGCGAATTTGATTTCGAAGGGTTTGATTAAGCCGCTGGTCAAACGGGTGAGGCTTCTTGCCGTCATTCCCGTTGTTCAGGATCAGACCAATCCGTTCCATAATGTCTCAATGATAGCACGAAAGAACGGAAAAACCCAAATGGGTGGTTTGCCATTGGTCGAGCTTCTGGCAGCAAGTGTGCGCCTATTCTATGGGACGGAACAAAATCAATGGGTTTCGAGCGAGCTTTATTAGAAACGATTTGATCAAGGTCAGGCCGGTTCGGAATGAGATTTTCTTCGATCGCAGTGCAACTGCTAGCGCCAAAGAGAACGAAACGACGAGGTTTAACACCGCCATCGTGCCGATCCCCATGACCGCCAGCCAAAAACCCCATGTGGAAAGTGATGCGAAGCCGAGCGCCATAACTCCGGCGACCAAACTTCCTGTGGAAAGCGTCACATGTCGCACATCCAACGGCACGCCAAGAAATTCAAAGATTGCGGGCGACAGTCCAAGAAGAAAACCAAGAGATATGTTAGCCGCTAGGCCGGCCGAGTTTTTGCGAAACCAAAATGAAGTTTTTCGTGCTCTGTCGGAGCCCAGCATAGAACAAATTCGAGGGCTTCTTGCGAATGCTTGCGGGAGGCGTCGAAACATCACCCAGTGATAAAACCACCCAGCAATTAAACTCGAAGTAAACAGAAGCACTCCTGTCCATGCAGCATAAAGCGGAGTTGGGCCCAGGAGCGAAATGCTCTCCAGCGACTTTAAGGCCTTTTCTTTAGAAATAAACGGTTGGCCAACGATGAGATCAAAGGTTCCACATAAAAGAAACACACCGGGAATCACAGCGAGCAAATTTCCTGCGACTGCCAACGTCTGTGATCGAAACAACGCCAGCACTTCATTGACGATCGGTTGGAGCGCCTTCTCTTCGTGATCATCCTTTGCTCGTTCGACAGGATCGTCAAAGGCGTGAATTTGATTGGCGAGTGTAGCCGCTGTCATCGCGGGCTGCTTGGTCGCAAGACTGAAGCCTTGGAACTGAATAGTTAAGAAACTGATTGAGTAGTTGGCTGAAGCGAGGAGGCTGAGAAGAAAAGGAGCGCCAGGCAAGCCGGCGATCAGAAATTTAAAAATCGTTGTTACTGCGGTGATGGCACCGCCACCAAGAGCACTGCGAAAAAGTGCAGCCTCCTCTTGTTTTGTTTTTGCAATATAATGCTCACCGGTTTCCGCGCTGTTCTCGGCAATCTTCTTTGCAATCAGTGCTGTGTTGTCATCGACCAGCGCACGAATACTATTGCTGTGGACGCAATCAAAAACTAATCGGGCGGCAAGGTTCTGAACTGATTCTGCCGAGAAGTGTCGGTCTTCGAAAAGTTTTAAAATAACACTGTATCTAGAAATGAGCGCCTTCGTGCGTTCAAGGTGGAACACGAGGTCGACACTCACGCCGTTTTCGTCCATGTGTGTGTAGACCGAATCGATCGCGTCCATGCACTCAGTGCAGGTGGCGCGAATTTCTTCAATTAATTTTGCGGCGACTTCTTTGTCGGAGGTTTGTAGCCATTCCAGATTTAACAGCTGCAAACGAGCAAATGACGTTGGGCCTCGCGATTGGTCTAGGCTCCTAGCTCTCAGCGCTGGGTGTGAACCGAGGGCAGCTATTTGCAAAGAAAGGTGAGCAGTAGAGTTAAAACAGTCTTCCTGCCAATTGGAAAGAAACGTAGTACCTGCGCTGGAGTCCGTTAAGAGCTTAGCAATCTGAGAAAAGGTCACGCGGTCGATGCGCGTGATCGCAACGGCGTCGGACTCGTCGTCAAACGAAAGATTGAACAACATTTCTAGGTTTTGGTCGTCTGGCGGACGCGGAAGAATGCGCCGCTGGAACCTTTCAAAAAATTCCGAAATAAGGCTGGAATGCTGATGAAGTCCCATCGACACGAGAAGTTCAAATACGCGAGTTTCTGTAACGACTGATCGAATGAGTGTCTGGAATGCAGACTTCCAATTAGGATTGCGCTCGAGAACATGCATCAACCATTTTACTCTCAGTGCCTGAGGATGGCCCGTAGCAAAATCAAGTTCTGTCGTCTTCTGAATACCCCGCAAAGGTGACTCCGAGAAGACCCACATCAAGAGTTCGCGCATCCATTCTATTCGTCTCCAAAGCGGAAGTTGGTTCGACGGGATCGAACCTAGAAGAATATCAAGTTCTTTACGGGAAGGCCCGCGCCCAAATTGTATTCTCATCGATTTTCACTGTGACTTATTCCCGGTCTCAGTACAAGGACTACATAAGTGGCGACACCGATAAAGATTCAATAATAGTCTCGATGTGTTTTCGCTCACGTTCGATTCGAGCTATTCGACTCGTTTCGTCTTTTGGATTTTGATTCGGTTCAAAATGTAGTGTGTACTTCTCTTCGATATTCAGACATTCCAGATGTCTGGTCGCAGTCCTTTTTACCGTTCTGCGCTTCTCGCGACCTAAACGAGCATAGTAAGCAGGAGCTTCCTCTGCTCGCACCGACTGCTGGCTTTCGGCCAGTACAAATTCGATTCCATACATCTGTCGGTTTGCCGGCTTCTCAGTCCATTCACGACAGCTGGTCCATTCAGTCCAAAATTTAGAATCGAGTTCGTTTTTTGGATGTCGCAAATTACCAATTTCAGTTTCAATCATCGCAAGAAGGCGGTTCGCACCGGACAACAAGTCGGATATTTTTTGTTTCTCTCCAAAGGCGACGTCTGGACGGTCAGCGATCTTGAGTACTTCTTCTGCATGACCAATATACTCGTGAACAATTTTTCTCCATTCCAGCAATTGTGATTCTGTTTTATTCAGAATCACATACGTGGAAAGCTTAGGATGTTTAATCGAAACACCTGCCGCCCGCAATTCGGTGTCGATTTGTTCCATGCGCTGGAGTTTGCCGTTGCCGCTGGTGACTTGTGTCTGCGCCTCATCGGTTGAAGAACTACTGGGTTCACAGGCCGTTGTTAATGTGACCGTTGCCAATGCCAATAGGCCAAACTGTTTCAGTCGAATGAATGCGAGACTGACTGATTTTTTGACATCTGTGAAAAAGGGATTCATTTCGGACTGTGCTCCTGCCGCCTACATAAATGGGCTATCTCAATATCAAAGCAACATTCCGACCTCTGTCGAAATGCTTACCTAAGGGTCTTAGGTGTTGATCGTGCAAGGTATTCTCGAAAGAGATTCATTTTGGTGCCAAAAAACGTTACGACATGTGGTATGCGCGGATGTTTTCAAACGCTGGCTCTTTTAATTTTGATATCACAGTCGGCTTGCACGACGCTTTCGCGAGACTTTATACAGGTCATTCGAGTAGACTCTGCGGTGCCAGGAGCCAAAGTTGTCGTCGAAGGAAAACTGGTGGGAGTTACTCCTGGGTACTTCGAAGTTAGTAGAGGGTACTCCCCCAAGGTCGTCGTCGGAGATCGCGAAGTTTCTGTCCCTACAGCCTACCGTTGGTCTCGAAGTTTTTGGAGTGGGTTGGTTTTTTCTTTTTACGCACCAGTTGGCTGGTTAATGGACATCTCCACTGGCACCGCTTGGGATCTTGAAGACATCAGCGTCGGAACTTTGAATGCAGCCAATCGCCCGGCAAAATCAACTCAAGCCATATCAACTCAAACCATTGCAATTGCGCCACCTCGCGCTGAATCGGTCGAAGTTTCGGATAATGCCGGGGCCTCTTGTACGAGACCCTAAAAGAAAAATTCAACAATTCGAACGTGTTGAGCTATCAATCGACGCTCGCAAAGTTTCTTGAAAATGAGTATGTGTTTGATATTCACTCCGCGGACCGTGGACAGAGTCGGCGTCTTTACCGAGAAGTAGGTGCCGACATAATCTTCGAATCTACCGTCGGCGAAGAAAATGACCAGATTTTCCTCCGAGCAAACGAACTCAACGTCGTTACGGGAGAAAAAAAAGCGGGTCCGAAAATTCTTTTATCAGAGGCCGAAATTTCAAGAAAGATTCCAGGAACAAGTGTCAACTTAGGAACTAGTTGGTGGTCGAGGCTTGTTCCAAATACTTTGGGTGTCGACTTCGTCGATGAGCGCCTTCAAATCGAACTCGCTTCTACTGGGCTCGTTTATGACTTGAAGCCGGTTGAAAGTGAAGAGTGGTGGTCGACCGGGCTTCGATACATAAGTTCGATCAACATTTCCAGTACGCCAGATCGGCGACGTGAATTTGGTTCGAAGTGGATTTTCAGTGCAGTTCCAGCGCTGCGGCTATCGAGAAGAAATGTGAAGGCCGTTGACCTTCCAATTCCATCAGGTTCATTTGTTGAGCGCGATCCGGAGTTTACCCGTTGGATCATTTCGGGTGGATACGGACTTCAAATTGGTTATTTAAGTGGACGTCATTATGTCTATATGGATTTGATCCCCACTTTCAGCTGGAACCAAGTTTCATGGCGCCAAAATAACAGTTTCCAGTCTGCGACGAGAACCGCTATGGGATCGCAAACGGAAATCGGCTACACCTACATATGGAGAAATGATTGGTTGATCAAGCTTTTCAGTCGTTCACAGTTGGAAGTGACGGAGGTTTGGAAAGACGCTCTTTCTAGTCGGCTGGGATCTACTCAGTATCCTGTGAGCGCTTCAACACTGCTAAGCGGGTTAACTGTCGCTTATCAGTTCGATACTTATAATCGCCGTTACTGATTTCTAGAAAGATATTCCTCGGCAATGGTTAGCGACTCCATCATTTCCAAGAGCTCGTTTTCTACTTTTGATATTGAATCAAAAGTGTTGGCAAGCGCTGTTGAAGTTTCCTGTAACAGAAGCGCTTTCCCGCTATCAGATGCGTCTAACGAACTGAGAAGAAGATTAAGCCTATTTTGTTCCGCGAGAAGCTTCTCTAGCTGCGCTTCGTGTTTAGCGATTTTTCGCTGAAGCTCTTTACTTTCAGCAAAATAACGTTTGCTGAGATCTTTTCCCGGTTTGGCAGAACTATTCGATCTGTTCGTGGACTCCGATGAAAGATGCGGACGAGATTCTATGAGCGGGCTCAAGGTGGCAGATGGCGGATTTGATCGGAGTTCTTTCAGCGCACCTTTTTCGAGACTCCACAAATAGTCATCGTAGGTACCTGGATAAATGTCGGCTCGTCCGTCTCGAATCTCTAAGATCTTTGTGGCAATTCGGCCGATGAAGCTGCGATCATGGCTGACGACCACCACGGTGCCTGGGTAATCGCGAAGAGCTTCTGTCATTGCCTCAACAGTATCAAAATCTAAGTGGTTGGTCGGCTCGTCCAAAAGTAACAGTGGACTTCGTTTCAAGAGAATCTGGCCTAGCGCAACCCGCGATTTTTCTCCACCTGACAGAACTCGGATCGGCTTATCTACGGCGTCGCCACTAAACAGCAAAGATCCCGCAAGACTCAATATCTCTTGGCTCGTGACGTCCGAATGAGCTTTTGATTCCAATGCTCGACGAACCGTATCCGCAGGATCCAGATCTTCCGCTACGTGCTGTGCGAAGTAGGAAAGTGAGACTTGGTATCCGAGTTCGCGCTTGCCGGAAATCAAAGGCAGACGTCCGCCCAGAGTTTTAAGAAGCGTCGACTTCCCAGCGCCGTTGTATCCAACAACTCCCAAGTGAACGCCTCGTTCAAGTCGGATCGTCACATCTTTCAGAATCGGAACTCCCTCGTAACCGAGCACGGCGTTTTCTAAGCGCAGTGACTCTTTACCTGTGTGGTGTGGTGGAGGGATGCGAATTCTCGCACGGACCGGAAGGTCTTTGATTTCAACCTTCTCCATTTTGTCCAATTGTTTAAGTCGACTTTGGGCCTGCTTTGCTTTTGTTGCCTTAGCGCCAAATCGAGCGACAAAGTCTTCCACTTTTTTTCGTTTGGCGTCTTGGTGAGCGGCCTGTGCTTCAAGGATTTCGCGAAGTTGCGCCTTTTGTTCAAAGTAATCGTCGATGTGCCCTGGAAACTTTGTGATCTCTCCGAGCTCGACTTCAAGCGTGTGATCAGTAGTTCGTCGCAAAAACTCGCGATCATGGGAGATCAACAGAAAGGCGCCATCATAGTTTTGCAGAAACTTTTCAAGTGCTAGGACGCTTTCAAGATCTAGAAAGTTTGTCGGCTCGTCGAGCAGCATGAGGTTTGGCTCTTTGCCAACGAGTGACAAGAGTTTCATTCGCATCCGGTAACCACCGCTCAGTTCATGAAACGGCTGAGCGAAGTGTGAATCTGTAAGGCCAAGATCTTTTCCGAGGGCCTTGATTTCCCAAAGCGGCTTTGAGCAGGATTCTGCGAGGAATTCCTCGGCCGACTTATCAACGGGTTCGTGCGCTTCTTGTTCGAGGTAACCGATTCGCAATCGGTTCGATTTTATAACTTCTCCTTCGTCTAAGAACTCTTGTCCGACGAGGATTTTGAAGAGCGTCGTCTTGCCCGCACCATTGGGTCCGATCACGCCTACGTGTTCGCCTTCGTTGATGGAAAACTGAGCAGACTCAAAAAGCGCACGGATGCCAAAGCGTTTCGTGCCTCGTTGAAGTTGCAGAAGGTTGGCCGGCGTCGACATATCGGCATCATCATGCGGCTAGTGGTCTTGAAAGTCAGTTAAGAACTTTTCCGGGCGCAGGCCCCGGGGGGAAACGCAGTGCATTAGTGCCGCAGTAACAGGCGTATTTTGCGTTCACACTGTTGAAAAATTAACCTAACGTTTCCGCTATGGAAATTCAGTCGGATCTCGAGCGAAAAGTATTTTCGAAACCAGCAGTCGCAAATTGCATGATCGGTGGAGAATGGATTCTTGGACAAGCAGGAGAATCGGCCGTGCATTCGCCCCACACCGGCAGACGAATTGGAACCATGTCCGCAGCATCACCCTCTCAGGTAGATCAGGCTGTTTACTTAGCTGCGAAAGCTCAATTGGACTGGGGAAGGCTTACAGCTAAAGAGCGAGCAAAAGTTCTCTTTCGATTTCGCGAAATTCTACTTCGAGATTTAGATGAAATCTCCTTTCTAAAAAGTGCGGAAAGCGGAAAGACCTTGGATGAGGGGCGCGCGGGCCTGATGAAGGGGATCGAAGTCCTCGAGTTTGCCCTTTCAATTCAAAATCTCGATCTTGGCGGGCGTTTAGAAATTTCACGCGGAGTCACTTGTGAATATAGGCGCGAGCCATTGGGAGTGGTCGCCAACATTACGCCGTTTAATTTTCCGGCGATGGTGCCGATGTGGACAATTCCAATCGCCTTGGCTCTTGGGAACGCCTACATATGGAAGCCTTCTGACAAAACTCCACTGACTGCAACGCGGATTGCCGACGCATTAACGGAGGCGGGACTTCCCAAAGGTCTCTTCACCGTTCTTCATGGTGGTTCCTCTGTGGTCGAAGCGATCATTGATCACCCACTTGTTAAGGCGATTGGATTCGTTGGCTCGACGAAAATCGCGAAGCTCGTTTACCAGCGGGGAACGGCTTTGGGTAAACGAGTCCTGGCACTTGGCGGAGCTAAAAACCACATCGTACTTTTGCCCGATGCAAATCTTGAACTTAGTGGGACAGGAATTTCTGATTCGTTTACTGGATGTGCAGGCCAGCGCTGTATGGCGGCTTCGGTCTTGTTGGCGGTGGGTGAGGAAGCAGCTTTGCAGCCTCATATCGATCGAATTCTTCGTCGCGCGAGTTCGCTCAAGCTTGGTGCTGATATGGGTGCGATGATCACTAAATCCCAAGTCGAATTTCTCACTGAAGCGATCACTCGGGCCGAAAAAGCCGGAGCTAAAGTTTTGCTCGACGGTAGAAAGGCCTCAGTACCGAAAGGTAAAGAGGGCGGATACTGGCTTGGCCCAACCGTACTCGACGGAGTTCAGCCCGGATCTGAAGCGGCAAAAGTTGAGCTCTTTGGTCCGATATTGAGCATCGTGCGAGTACCCGACTTGACGACGGCCATGAAAATCGAAAATAGCGTCGAGTACGGCAATGCCTGCAGTGTTTTCACAAATAGCGGACCTCTTGCTGAGCGAGTTGCAAGAGAAGCTTCGACCGGAATGGTCGGAGTCAATGTAGGCGTGCCGGTACCGCGGGAACCATTTTCTTTTGGCGGTATTAACGCTTCGAAATTTGGTCACGGTGACATCACAGGACATCAAAGTCTCGATTTCTGGAGCAATACTAAAAAAGTAACAACAAAGTGGGAACGCCAGTCCGATTCTAATTGGATGTCCTAAGGGGAAAACCGTGCTGAATCAAACCAAGCAGAGTCGTCACTTGATTCTCGCTTCGCACAATAATCTGAAATTCAAAGAAATGCTGCCAATCAAGTGGGGTGCGCCTTCTGCTATGGAGCGTGGCCCGGTTGTCGCCAGTGTCACTAACACGCGAGCAAGAAATGCGATTGGGGCACACAGTGGTAGTTACACAGTTTATCGTGCGCTTTCTATTGCAAGCGGCAAGTTTCCACCGCAGCATCGGCCAGATTTGGAGAACACCCAAAGTCCTGTGTCCATCGGGCCTTATTCGCAGTGGTCTGATCCATTGAAGATCGTGACAATTGATCCGTGGGGCCTCGATCCCTACGTCGGTTTCAGGCCGCTTTATGATCAAGGTTATGATATCCGCCCCTCAATCGCTGTCACACAAGCCCATTTGCAGATTCCCGAAATCAACGAAGCGATTGCAAAAAAAAGATTGGCGATTGACGGCAAAGTGGTTTTGGAAAATGGCGACATTCGGGTGACGAAAGTAGCATTTGAACCAGTCTGGTACTTACCGGGAATGGCATCGCGCTTGGGAGTTGAAGAGGGCGATCTGCGCCGGATCTTGTTTCAGGAAACTGGAGGAATGTATCCTGAATTCGTCACTCGACAGGATTTAAAGGTATGGCTTCCGCCAATTGGCAGCACGACCGTATACATTTTTGGCAACCCTCGCGATTTGGCAAACCCAGATGTCACGCTGACCTGCAGGGTGCACGACGAATGCAACGGATCCGACGTTTTCGGTTCCGATATTTGCACCTGTCGCCCTTACCTCATGTATGGAATTGAGGATGCTGCTCGGACGGCGCAAAAAGGCGGAGTTGGGCTTATCGCTTACTACCGAAAAGAGGGACGCGCCCTAGGGGAAGTAACAAAGTTCCTTGTTTACAACGCGCGAAAGAGACAAAAGGGCGGAGACTCGGCGGCGACCTATTTCCACCGCACAGAGTGTGTCGCGGGAACCGAGGACGCGAGGTTTCAAGAATTTATGCCGGATTGCCTCCATTTTTTTGGCATTCAGAAAATTCACAATCTGCATTCAATGAGCAACATGAAATACGATGCGATTGTTAAAAGCGGGATCGAAGTTGTAAATAGAATTTCGATTCCCGACGCATTGATACCCAAAGACGCGCAAGTTGAAATGGAAGCGAAGAAAGCGGCTGGATATTTTTCTAAAGAGGGCGGAAAAGCCGGAAAAGATCTAGAAGGTATCAAGGGAAGAAAAATCGATGAGTGAGATTCCTATCTCTCATGCCGAGCTCGACTATCTGCTTTCCCCGCAAGCGATTCGCGATGGCGCGCAGACAATTTATCAACGTGCGAAAAACGGCGCAGGTTACTTTCAGATTCACGAAGAAAACTTTGAAGCCTTGGTTTCCTACGTGATGGAAACGATCGGGAAAAACTATCCGCACGGAAATATTCCATTTCATTCCAGGTGGGGACATTTCCGTGCCGGCGGTCGCGACCGGGTCAGCGAATTCAAAAAAGAAATTTCTCATCTAGACCTTCTTGAGCGAGCGCGAACGGAAATAGATCTCGTAGTCACTTCTGTTTTGCTGGATGCCGGGGCCGGCGCTGCCTGGTCTTACAAAGAGCCAGGGACAGGACTCACTTCAAATAGATCCGAGGGCCTTGGCGTCGCAAGTTTTCATATGTTTCGCTCGGGAATTATGAGCGAATCAAAAAGCGAATTTCGCGCGGAAGCAACTGGCTTGCGAGCGCTTCGAACCGTTGATCTCGAGAGGTGTTTTCAGGTTTCAGACTCCAATCCCTTGGTGGGAGTAGACGGGCGACTGGGACTTTTGAATTCGTTGGCGAGTGCTATTGAAAATAGAAATATTTTTAAGTCTCCTCGTCCAGGCGCGCTGATCGATTTTCTAAAAGATAGCCACGGTACGAAAATTCCTGCGACCGCTGTTTTGCGGACAGTATTGGATGGGTTCGGTCCGATCTGGCCGGGTCGACTGGTGGCTGTTGGTTCCTTCGGAAAAGTGAATCTCGGCGATGTTTGGCGACACAAAGGCCTCGCCAGCGAACTTTCGGGAACCCTAGGCGTGAAAAGCTTAGTCCCTATTCACAAATTATCTCAATGGCTGACGTACTCCCTCATCGAGCCCATTCAAGATGCCGGATTCCAAGTGACTGGTATTGAGGAGCTAACGGGCCTCGCGGAATATCGAAACGGCGGACTCCTTGTCGATCGCGACTTAATCTCATTGCGAGATCCAGGTGGATTGGAAAAAAAGTGGAAACCTGATTCGGATTTGATCATTGAGTGGCGAGCATTGACCGTCCATTTTCTCGATCGAATCGGATCTGAGGTTCAAAAGCGGCTTGGTCGATCAGCGGAAGAGTTTCCTTTGGCAAAAGTACTTGAAGGTGGGACATGGTGGGCCGGAAGATTTGCCGCAAAAGAAAAAAGGCCATCGGCTGATCCGCCGATTCAGATTGAAAGCGATGGAACAGTATTTTAAGGAAGGAATTTTAGATGTCTCCTCAGTTGCCTCAACTTACGGTCCTCGACCATCCGCTGCTAAAGCACAAGCTTGGTTATCTGCGTGATAAAAATACTTCGTCGGCAGAATTCCGTGATCTGGTAAAAGAAATCAGCCGAATTCTTGCCCACGAAGTCATGCGTGATTGGAAAGATTTAAAGTTCGTTGATATCGAAACGCCAATTGCAAAGGCGAAAGTCGAAAGAATCATCAATGCACCGGTGGTTGTATCGATCATGCGTGCCGGAAATGGAATGCTAGACGCCGTGCTTTCGATGATTCCCTTCGCGTCCACGGGGTTCATCGGTCTTTACCGGGATAAGTTCATCCACAGCACGGTGGAGTATTACTTCAAAATGCCTGCGGACATTCAGGGAAAACAAGCAATTCTTTGTGATCCGCTTGTTGCGACTGCGGATACAGCGATCGCCGCCATCGAGCGTTTAAAAAGCTATGAGGTTGGAGATATCCGAATTTTATCCATTTTGATCAGCGAGTTTGCGGCAAAGAAAATTTCGGAACTTCACCCGGACGTAAAAATTTTCGCGGTTGCAGTAGAACGTGAAATGAACGAGCAAGGATACTTGGTTCCAGGTTTGGGAGATGCCGGTGACCGGCTCTACCAAACCAAGTAGTAGTGGCTTACCTCAAATTATTGGAATTGCGGGCGGAAGCGGCTCCGGGAAAACCTATTTTGCGAAGGCCTTAAAGCAAGAGCTGAACCGGCGCTCGAACGTTTGCGAAATTATTTATCAAGACTCCTATTACATCGATCAGTCTGCGAAATTTGACTTCGACGGAGGATCCGTCAACTTCGACCATCCGTCCAGTCTCGACTTCGATCTTCTGGCCTCCCACCTTCGGTCCTTAAAGTCAGGGTTACCTGTCGAAGTTCCAATTTATGACTTTGTCACACACTCGCGGAAGCTCGAAACCGAAAGAGTGAACGCGCTGCCGATCATTCTGGTCGATGGAATTCTCATTTTCCATCCGCCTATTTTGCGTGACATCTTTGACGAGCGTGTGTTTTTCGAAACGTCCGAAAGCTTGCGCTTTCAGCGGCGCCTCGAGCGTGATGTGATCGAACGCGGACGCAAAGAAGACGGCGTGCGACAACAGTTTGCGAAACAAGTTAAGCCGATGCACGATCAGTTCGTAGAGCCGACCAAGTTTTCCGCCGACACGATCGTTCGTGAGGTCGGAGAATTTGATTTGATCCTGAAACTTTTTATTTCAAAACTATCTGTTTGAACGTCAATTTCAAGGAGGTTAGCAGTGACTACCGAAACGAAATATCCGGCCTGGTCCATTTCTTCTTTCCTCGCAATCCTCCTCACCATGGCGTTGGTCGTCACCTCTGAAAGAGCTTCAGGAACGAAGGCTAGTGATTCAGTTGGTGAAAAGAAAGATGTTTGGGCAGAGGTCGATCGCTTAGCGGGAGAACAGAAGTTACAGGCAGCACTCGATCGAGTCATCGAGATGACAAAGTCTGGTTCCCTTCAAGGGAATTCGGAGCTCAGTGCTGAGGCTATCATTCGTGCTGCACAACTCAAAATTGGGCTCCACGGCTACGAGACTGCTGTACGGGAGCTTAAAGCGGCGGCATGGCCGAAAGAGCCTGCGGTTAGAGTTTTACTGGGACTCTATTATGCGCACGCTTTGATGTCATATCATCAGATATACAATTGGGAAATTCGAACACGAGAAAAAACAGTGTCGTCGAAAGAAGTAGACCTGAAGGCCTGGACCACTGAACAGGTTGGCAGTGCGATTGGCGCTGCATTTGACGACGTCATGAAAGAGGGCGGAGCTGCGTTGGAAGGGCCTGCGCCCGCGTTTTTCACAAAGTTTTTGGACAAGAATTCGTACCCGCCTGGTGTACGACCCACATTGCGCGATGCCGTTGTTTACATGACTGTCGAACATTTACGAAACTCGCAGTTTTGGACGGCAGAACAGTCGGCAGAAGTTTATCGCATCGAAATAGAAAAGCAGTTTGAAGGGGTAGGCTCCTCAGAAGCTTCACGAATGGCGGCATCGGACGAACGGTTTCATCCACTTCGTCGTGCCGCATCCTGGTTAAACGACCATCGTGAATTCCACACCCGTAGGGGCAATGTTGAAGCCGTTATGGAAACTCGCTATGTGCTGTTTGAAGTGTTGTTTGCAGCGATGACTGAATCTCAAGATCGTCTCGAGTTAAGAAAAAGGTTGGCTAAGTTTCAAGAAAAATACTCGAACTTGCCGTGGTGGTCTCGCGGTCAGGCCTTATTAGCGGATTTTTTAAGGCAAGATGTCGCCCCCGGCATTCTTATCGAGGCGCGTGTGGCGGCGAAAGCCGGTCAAGAGCGTCATCCGTCCTCTTATGGCGGGAACCTGTGTGCGGCGATTATAAATGAAATTGTGCGGCCTGATTTTCGAATGAATGCAATGGCTACAGATAGCGGAGACAAGCCTTCGATCTTGATTCAATACAAAAACCTTTCGAAGCTTTTCTTCAAAGCCTATTTGGTTGACGTCGAATCTGTTTTGAAATCTAAGAAAAATGGTGGTGATTTAATTTTGTCAGAGGACGCTTTTCGCCCGATTCGTGATGGGCAAGCGAAGCAGGTTGCCGATTGGAGTGTCGCCTTATCACCCACGCCGGATTTTGCATTTCATCGAAAACTTGTGGTTCCGAAGCTGCCAAAGGCAGGCGGATATGTTATTCTTGCTAGCGGGAAAGCTGACTTTTCTGGCGACGACAACGTCGTTCTTTCAACGCGATTCTTACAGTCGAATTTAGTTCTTGCTGTTGGACCGCACGGAGCTCAGCAGGAAAACACCGGAAAGAATTCAGTCGAAGTACGAGCAGTCCTTGGGGACTCTGGTGCAGCGGCCGCGGGTGCCAATGTAAGTCTTTATCGCTTTCAGTGGGATAAGGGTACGGAACTCGTTGAAACTAAAGCAGCGAACGCGGAAGGCTTTGTTCATTTCAATGAGCCTTCAAGAGCGTCAAATGAATATTGGAACTATTTTGTTTTTGCCAAAAAAGGCGACTCTTATTCCTACCGAATGGACGGAGTTTACTTTTCGGGGCGCTACTCGGAAGGCAAACAATCTGCAGCACTCCTGTTCACAGATCGCACTGTTTATCGTCCCGATCAGAAAGTCCTTTGGAAAGCCGTTCTTTATTCTGGTCTGGGGCGCCAGGGTCAGTTGAAGACAGCTGAAAAAGGAACGAAAGCAACCGTACGATTTTACGATCCGAATTACCAGGTAGTGGGCACCGTCCAGGTTTCCGCCAATGAATTTGGAACAGCTTCCGGTGAATTTAAAATTCCAACCGGTCGGCCGCTAGGTAGTTGGCAGATTTCAGTAGAGGGTGCGCATTCAGGAAGAGCTGGG
This sequence comes from Deltaproteobacteria bacterium, assembly GCA_017302795.1. Lineage (GTDB taxonomy): Bacteria > Bdellovibrionota > Bdellovibrionia > Bdellovibrionales > JAMPXM01. Next base: position 25,100 of record JAFLCB010000020.1, read on the forward strand.
ATTCGCGTAGAAGAATACAAACGCCCGACGTTTGAAACTTTCATCACTGATGCTGTTGAGCCCCTACGGTTAAATAAGCCAGCTAAGGTTAAAGGCGAGGCCAAGTATTATTTTGGGCTCCCTGTAACCAGCGGCAATGTTAAATGGCGAGTCACGCGTGAAGCACAGGCCCCGTGGTGGTGGGGATACTTTGGCCGCACGTGGTGGAGTCCGCCATCGCCTCCGCAAACTATCGCATCGGGAATCTCGGCAGTGAAGGCCGATGGTAGTTTTGAAATTTCCTTTCTGCCGGCAGCTGACGAAAGAAAAAATTCGGATCAGAGTAAAGACATAACTTATTCTTTCAATGTCGAAGCCAATGTGACGGACGACGGCGGGGAAACGCGGACCGGTAACAAATACTTCCGAATCGGGTTCACGTCTGTCGAAGCGACTTTGACTTGGACCAGCCTCTTTTTTGACACTGGGAAACCATTTACAATTGATTCGCGACTTGCTTCTCTTGATGGTAAACCAAAAAAAGGCAGTGCAATTTACAAAATTGTTCGATTGAAAGCTCCGTCGGTAACGATGCCGCCTGCTGGATATACGCGCGACGCAAATTTGGGACCCGATCGTGATTTGAACGCAGACTTTTTGAAATTCGCCACGCCCGACGATGCAAAACGCGCCAGGTGGGAAACGGACTTCCGATGGGAAGCACTCGCTGCGAGCTGGGAAGATGGCGAGCTAATTAAGTCAGGCAATCTTGGACACGATTTAAAGGGCGAGGCAGTGATCTCGATCGACAAGATCGAGGAGTCCGGAGTTTACAAAGTATATTACGAAACGAAGGACGACTTTGGTGTACCATACAAAGTCTCGCGCTTGTTTTTGGTGGGAGATTCGAAACCTAAGCTACCTGTTCCACTGTTGGCGTTGGGGCAAGAATCGTCCTACGAAGTCGGAGACACGGCGCGAATCCTCGTTCACACTGGGCTCGCCAATCAGCCAATGATGCTGGAAGTATATCGAGACGGAAGAGCTCTTTCTCGCAAACATTTTTTGTCGAGTAAAACTGCATCCATTCACGAGTTTCCAATCAAGATGGCTGATCGCGGCGGTTTCACGATTGCGGTGACAGCTTTACGCGACCATCAGATGATGCGCCAAGAGGTAAACGTTTTTGTCCCGTGGACAGATCGCGCGTTGGGTCTAGAATTCTCGACCTTCCGTGACCAGCTTCGGCCAGGGTCGAAAGAAAATTTTCGTGTCAATGTAAAGAATCCTGACAAGACTTCCTTGAAGCAGGGTCCCGCCGAAGTTCTCGCTTACATGTATGACCGAAGTCTCGATATTTTTGCACCTCATGTCTTCCCGTCGGTGAGCGGTTTGTACCCATCGCGGCTGGGGGCCGTACAGTCGCAAGCGACTCTTGGGATGAGCTATGGTTCGCACTTGCGCGGAAGTTTTCGTTACTTTTCGCGCCCACCCGTTCCGCGTAGTGACAGTTTGAAATTCTACAACAACTATGGCGTGGGTGGCCCGGGTAGACGAAATCGATATTTGGGAATGTCTAAAGGACGCGCCCATCGCGAAGAAGATTCGATGGAGGTTTTGGCCGAAGCGCCTATGGCTTCCGCATCGATGGCCGACAGTTCTGCTTTAAATGTGGTAGCAGGGAAATCTGTACCTGGCACAGGAATGGCTGAGCGACGGGGAGATGATAAGAAAAAAGATGAACAAAGTGCGGGACCAGCGGCAAGTGAAAAACCAGCAGCCGAAGCCCTGCGCACCAATTTTTCGGAAACCGCGTTTTTCGAACCACATTTGGTCACCGACAAAGATGGTTCTGTCGGATTCGAATTCCAGGTCCCTGACTCGGTGACTTCGTGGCGCGTTTTTGCCCACGCAATTACTAAAGATGTCCGCGGTGGATCCGTTTCTAAAGAAACGAAGTCGGTGAAAGAATTGATGGTACGCCCTTACGCTCCTCGATTCCTCCGTGAGGCAGACGAAGCTGAGATTAAAGTAGTTCTCAACAATGCCGGCGAAGCATTAATGACAGGTGAACTGAAGTTTGAAATTGAAGATCTCGATAATGGTGTCTCCGCGCTTTCAGAATTCGGAATAAAGACGAAAGAAGTAAAACGAACATTTAAAATGGAGAAAAGTGGTTCGGTGACGATTGGCTTTCCGCTCAAAGCTCCGAAGCGGGTTGGTCAGTTTGCTTTCAAAGTGATTGCCACTGCTTCGTCAGGCGGAAAAGTAAAAGGTGTGACCTTTAGCGATGGAGAACGTCGACCGTTTCCAGTTCTCCCAAGTCGGATGCATCTCGCTCAATCGAGATTTGTGACACTGAAAAACAAATCGACGAAAGTGTTGGAGTTTAAGGATTTAGCTAAAGATGAGGATAAGACCCTGTTAAACGAAAAAATGGTCGTCACGATCGATGCCCAGCTGTTTTACGGGGTTCTGAAGGCCCTTCCATACTTAGTGAAGTATCCCTACGAGTGCACAGAGCAAACTTTGAACCGGTTCCTGTCGACAGGAATTGTCATGTCCTTATTCAAAAAATATCCGTCGATCGAAAAGATGGCACAAGATTTTTCGAGCCGAAAAACTCAAGTGGAGAGGTTCGATGATGCCGATGCCAATCGCCGGATGACACTGGAAGAAAGTCCCTGGCTCCAATCAGCGCAAGGTGGCTCGCGCGGTGAGGACGAACTCATCAATGTATTGGACAGGCGCATTGCGGCCTCCGAGCGCGACCGCGCTCTTACTAGACTTAAGAAAATGCAGCTCCCGGGTGGTGCATTTCCTTGGTTTGAAGGTGGTCCCCCAGATCCGTATATGACCGTGTACACATTGATGGGTTTTGGAAGAGCACTTGAATTTAAAGTAGATGTTCCGAAAGATGTTATTGCGAAGGCTTGGCGCTATACCAGGCAGTGGTTGGACGACGATCTCGAGCGAATGATGTCGATCAATTGCTGCTGGGAAATGATCACTATGATCAACTATGCAGTCAGTCAGTATCCAGATGAATCTTGGTCCTCGGGAATGTTCGATAAGGCCTATCGGACTCGGCTCCTTAATTACAGCTTCAAGCATTGGAAAAAACACTCGCCACTTTTGAAAGGATATTTAGCTCTTACGTTGCTGCGTTTAGATCGCAAGGCAGACGCGAAACTGGTGTGGGACTCTGTGATGGATTCAGCTAAATCCGACGACCAACTTGGCACTTATTGGGCGCAAGAAGATCGTTCTTGGCTCTGGTACAACGACACGATCGAAACGCACGCGTTTAGCTTGCGAACTCTTATGGAAATGGATCCTAAGGACAGTCGCAGTGAAGGTTTGGTCCAATGGCTGTTTCTGAATAAGAAGCTTAATCACTGGAAGTCGACCAGAGCTACTTCAGAAGTCATTTATTCTTTGGCACACTATCTTGATGAAACGGCGACCTTGGGAACTAGGGAAGTGATCGGTGTTGATCTCGGAAGCCAGAAAACGGAGTTCATATTTGAGCCAGATAAATACACCGGCAGAAAGAATCAGCTCGTTGTGCCGGGTGAAAAAGTAGTTCCAGGAATTCATTCAAAAATCACGGTTTCGAAATCGACACCTGGCTTTGCATTTGCCTCTGCTGTTTGGCATTTCTCGACAGAAGAGCTACCGAAAGAGGCCAGCGGAGATTTCTTTAATATCAATCGCAAGTATTTCAAAAGGGAAAATAACGGCAAGGAATGGGTTCTTAAACCACTAGCTGATGGTGAACAAATTCGAATCGGTGACCAAATCGAAGTTCAAATTTCGATTACTACGAAGCATGAAGCTGAATACGTCCACCTGAGAGATCCTCGAGCGGCCGGGTTAGAGCCAGAAAATCCAGTGTCTGGCTACAAATACGGACTTGGTATCTATTGGTTTGAAGAGACTCGCGATAGCGGAGCGAATTTCTTCTTTAATCGCCTGCCGGTTGGTGAGTACACCTTTAAGTATCGCTTGCGAGCCAACATGTCTGGAAACTTCCGGGTTGGGCCCGCCACAATTCAGTCAATGTACGCACCAGAGTTCAATGCTTACTCGGCTGGAAATACTATGAAGGTATTAGAAGCCGAGAAAGCAAAGTAGCAAATCTAAACTGCCTATTTAGTTTGGCAGTGTGCCGTGTACCGAGCGCCATTGAAAACAGCTGTTGAATTGGCGCCGGTCTTCTCGAGAATGATTCTTACACTTGCTTTGAGATCGCTCGAATTCAAAGTGACGATTGTAGCAGCGTGGACGAAGAGTTGGCCCGCCGGAATAAATTCGCTGGTAAGCAGGAGCTCGTCGGTCTTTAGACGATCCAAGATTTCGATTTGCCGAGCAGTTCCATCTGGGAGCATTTCGGTTTCGAGTCTCGACATTGATATATCGGCTGAACCAGATTCATTTTCGATCAAAGGATAACCACTTGTAGCGACCTTTGTTACTTGAACGGTGCCTTCAAACTTATTTGTGAACGGCAACTCGGCTTTGCATTCTAGAGTGATCACGTTAGAAGAAATTTGAGTGGCATTGGATACCGAGGCAGTGACAATAACGATGAGTCCAAGTACTAGCGATTTCATTCAAAAACTCCCTTTTTGAAGTGACTGTTGGCCTGGTTATAGAAGAAGTGTTTAAAAAAGTCACACCTAACCTTAGGAAGAAAATGTTTTGTCTTTGCGTAAACCCGACTGGTCTGTTCGAATCGGCCACATGAATAGCAAAACGCTTATTGGACTCTTGAAATCAGCTCATCGTGACTCTGCCGGACCATTGCGAGTATTTGTACACGGGGCAGCGGCAACACCTGTGGCTCTATTGCGCCGTTTGGTGGAATCTGCCGCCGAGCTTCCGCCACTTGAATTGGTTCATGTGCATACGGAAACACCCAAAGATTTGACCGCGCAGCTGGTAAAAAACTTTCGTGTTGTAAACCTGTTTATCGGCCGTAACATGCGTCCGTATATCAACTATGACTCAGTTGATTATCTTCCAGTTTTTTTAAGCGAAACTCCGGCTCTATTTAGGAAAATGCATTATCCGCTAGATGTGGCGCTGGTTCATGTCTCACCACCAGATCGTCATGGATACTGTTCTTTGGGTACAAGTGTTGATTGTGCTCGCGCAGCTGTGGAATCAGCTCCGATTGTAATTGCTCAGGTCAATCCGAACATGCCCCGTGTCCACGGGGACGGGCTTATTCACGTTTCAAAATTTGCCGCGCGAATCGAAGTCAGTGACCTTCTTCCAGAAGTGCCGTCGCATCCGCTTACCGAAACAGGAAAGAAAATCGGCGTTCATGTAGCAGGTATTGTAGAAAATGGCTCAACTTTGCAGTCGGGCATAGGAGGCATACCTGATGCCTGTATGGCAGCTCTTAAAGGTCATAAAAATTTAGGGATTCATTCCGAAATGTGGAGCGACTATGCGCTTGATCTGATTGAGTCCGGTGCAGTTGATAATTCAAAGAAAGTAGTACATCCAGGGAAGACGGTTTCGACGTTTGTGACTGGTTCGAAACGTGTTTATGATTTCATGCATGACAATCCAAGCGTGGTTCAGCTTGAAGCAAGTTACGTCAATCAGCCAAATGTGATTGCTCGCAATCCGAAGGTGGTTGCGATCAACTCCTGTGTCGAAATCGATTTGACCGGCCAAGTATGCGCGGACTCAGTCGGCTCTCGTGTGATTAGCGGTGTCGGTGGACAAATGGATTTTCTTCGAGGAGCTGCGCTCAGCAAAGGTGGAAAACCGGTGATGGCGTTCACTTCGAGAACTGAAAAAGGGACCAGTCGAATCGTCAATGCATTGAAGTCAGGGGCCGGAGTCGTGACCACAAGATCCCATGTCCACTGGGTGGTCACCGAATACGGCGTCGTGAATTTAGCAGGTATGACACTTAGCCGTCGTGCGAAAGCATTGATTGAACTTGCGCATCCAGAAGATCGCGAATTGTTGCTGGCTGACTGGAAATCAACACACAGGCTTTAACGTCGCTTTTCCCAGCCGGGCTTCATCGCACGAAATCTTGTGAGGGTGACGTCCGGTCTTTCAGCTTTCGCGGAAAGCCAGTCGACATCTCCCGACACTGCCTTTAGCCATTCTTCAGCAGCTTTGGCGCTTAAAAATAAAGGCGAACGGTCGTGTCCGCTAGTTTCCACAAAAGCGAGGGGAGTTGTTGTAATAATCGAAAAAGATTCGATGACTTCTCCTGACTCTTTGTTCGTCCATTCGTCCCAGATTCCAGCTGCCATTAGCCAGTTCATATCTGGTTTGTGAAAGCTGACCATGTGGCCGGCTTCACGGCCTTCATAGATGGGCTCGATAAACGATGTCATCGGTACGATGCAGTGGCGCTTTTTAAACGAATCTCGCCATGTCGGTTTCTCGATGATCGATTCTAGTCTCGCGTTGTGAGTTGCAAACTTGACCTTCGGCTCTTTGGACCAACGGGGCAGAAGTGAGAACTTCATCGGTTGGGCGACCAATTCTTGATTACGAAACACAATCACCGGTGCGACTTTGTGCGGTGTTACCAGCAGATCGGTCTCATCGAAGGGTGTTCTGAGGGCCAAAGGAAATTCGCGCGTCACTTTGCTTTGAATCATGAATGACGCGCACATCGTCGAAACCTACGCTTTCTTTTTCTCGCGACGTTCCTGATTGTGCGAGAAGCGAAGCTGAAGAAGTTCGACACCTAGGCCAAAAGCCATTGGCAAGTAAATGTATCCCTTTGGAACTTCACCGCCTAGGCCCTCAATCGCAAGCGTCACACCGATTGTGATCAAAAACGAAAGTGCTAAAATTTTAAGCGTAACGTGTTTCTGCACAAAATCCGAAATGCCCTGCGAGAAAACAAGAACGACAACAAAAGACAAAATTACGGCCGAGTAAATAACGTAGAGATTGTCTGTAAGGCCGACGGCCGTGATTACCGAATCAATGGAGAATACTAAGTCGAGTAAGACAATCTGCGCAATGACGCCGGTGAAAGTAGCGGTCGCTTTACCGCTGGTAGAAAGTTCGTCGGTTTTTTCGACGACGTGATGGATTTCCTTGATCGCCTTAAATAGCAAGAAGCCGCCGCCGCTGATAAGAATGAGACTTTTCCAGCTAAGGCCAAATACAATCGGTTCATTGAGCTTCACAATGTAAGCAGCGCCTAGAAGAAGTAGTAGGCGAAGGCCAAGTGCCAGGCCAAGCCCTAGCATTCGGGCCTTATTTCGCACTTCTGCTGGAAGCCGGTCCGTGAGAATGGAAATGAGCAAAATGTTATCAATCCCAAGAACGACCTCGAGACCGACCAAAAGAGCAAAAGTGGCGAGTAAATTTAAATCCATGACCAAAGGCTAGTCATAGACAAGGCAGCGGACAAGCCAAAACTCACGTATTCGATTCAAGCCTCAAGATGAAGTTAAGAAAAAATCTTAAGTTTTCAGATCGAAAGATCTTTCTTGAACTAGAGGATATGGAAAATCGAACATTGCATTTGGGTTCGACAGATTGGGACTCATTGGTATCTCGGTGGCGAATTAGCATCGAGAGTTACTACAGTTTGATATCAGGCGACGAAAGGACGGCTTCGCTATTTCCGGGACGGGCCTATGCAGTTTATGGCGAGGTAGATAGTTTGGGCCGAGTGCTGTTGTTTGTAGTGACACGACAACAAACTACTTTTTGCGCAGAGGAAATCATTGAAAGCTGTTTAAGGGAATTGAACCCCAGTCTTGCTGAAGAACTCAATCGAGATATTGGAAGTATGTTAAAGATATTGTGTTTTTCTAATTGTGAGAAGTTGGAAAAACTTAATAATTTGGAAAAGGCATCGTCGTGACCGGATTTGGGAAAAATGCGTTAAATCGAGCGACGGCTGAGCAACTAGAGGGAAACCTATTTCGGACCGCACGCCTCCAGTTGAGTCAAACGACATTGGAGCTTGCTCAGCTGGCGGGTGTAGATCATGAAACTGTTCTGAAAGTTGAATCAGAGCCACACCTCGTCTCTCTTCATGAGATCTGTGCTGTGGCTAACTGCCTAAATCTTGATCCTGGTTGTGTGCTTGAATATCTGCACATATTGGCTCTTTGTGGTGACCAAGTATGAACGAGAGCAAACGAGTCGTTTACTTGTTAGTGGCCGATCCAAGTAACTCTAGTCCTGCAGAACGTTCAATTTTATCAAAAGTGGCAGACTTGTCCGTTCTGCCAATCAAAGCTCAATCAGAAAGCTCAGAGAAAATTGATAAGACCATCGATGGCGGAGTTCTAATTATTCCTCCAGGGTTGTGGCCTGCCGGCACTCTTGCGCAATTGACCCATTTTTCAGATCTGCCATTTATCGCAATTGTCGAGGAGGGTTGTTCATTAAGTTTGGCAAAATTTTGGTATTCCCTAGGAGCTGACCTTGTTCTTGATTTAGCTACTTCAAGTGCAGTCTTGGTTTCGGCTGTCGAGCGACGAAGAGAACTTGATCGACGATCGACTCTCTCTCAGCTTACAAAAAAAGAAATTGTTTTATTTGAAATACTTCGGCGTGCTGGAGCTAACGGTCTGACCCGAAGGCAGTTGGCCGAGAGAGTTTGGCCTGATGTCCATGTTCATGACAAAACGATCGACGTTCATGTATTCAATCTTCGCAGAAAACTAAACGGTTCATTCTACCGAATTGAAGTTCAGAATTCGATGCTTCGGTTAATTGATAAATCAGTGACTAATATGCCGGGCGACCTAGGTCGGTAAAGGAAACTTAACTCAAGCGCAAGTCCGTTTTGGTCCGATATCGCGCTCATGCAGTTAAACTATTTCGATTTACAGGAACTAGACGGACTATCTAGCGATAGTCTTAGAACAATCGAATCGGTCTTTGATTTGTGGCAAGAGGTTTACAGGCCGATTCTTGCGGCAGCGAATGAGGAACTTCATCCTGATGCATTTTTTCGAGCAAGATATTTGCTTTGCATCTGCGATTCTGACCAGCCTCTTGCATTTTGTCTAATGAATTCGATCGACTTAAAGTTGGCACACAATGCGGGTCGCTCTTATTTTGGCCCTGTTCCGGCTTCGCGAATGAACGAGTTCTTAGTCTCTAAAGACAAGATATTGTCGGTTGAATGGGTGACTGTTCGCCCAGCGAGCCGTGTTCAATTCAAGAAAATTCAAATGGCCGACTTGGTAATGGGAGCCGCATTTCGATTTCTTCATCAAACCGATCATACTTTGGCCATGGGGTATTCTCGAACCGACGTTGGCGCAGATAGGATAGCGGCGCTGTTCGGCGTTAGGCCATTTGAAGAAACTCAGCTTCACGGAATCAATTGCCGTTTAATGATTGGCCGCCGCGAGTGGGTCGGAAAGCATCGTTTTTCTGTTGTTGAATCGGCAATCGAGTCGTTGTGGCGCTCGGCCCACAATTTCACAATGATTAAGTTTAAAATGGATGCTGATACTCAATTGATGGAGGCTGGTTTTGAAAACACTCGACGCTCTGCATAGTGCAGTAAATGGGATGGTAGCAGATGTGGAACGATTAGATTTTTCTAATCAGGCTACTTACGCTCTTTGGTTGTCTCAGGCCTATCATTTCGTGCGACACTCCACGCCATTGCTGGCTCTCAGTTGTGGCCGCGCAGTGTCCAACAGAAGTTACCATTTGCGCTGCATCGGTCACTTGGCCGAGGAAAAAGGACACGATCGACTATTGCTGAACGATCTAAAGCAACTTGGTTATTCAATTCATGACTGCCCAGAGTTCGCGTCGACGTCAGCGTTCTATCAGTCTCAATATTTTTGGATCGAGCATGTTAATCCAGTTTCTTTTTTGGGATACATTTATGTGTTGGAGGCATTAGCAGTGCTTCAGGGGAAAGTAAAAATCAGTCAGGTGCAAGCTTTCGGAGCAGATTCGTTTTTGAAAATCCATGCTGACGAGGATTCCGCGCACCTAGAACAAGCGGCAAAACTCATTTCAACACTTACAGAGTCAGATCAGTTACAAATCATTAAAAACGCCCAACAGGCCAGTGCGCTCTATCAATTGATTGTAAGGGACATCGCTGCTTCCGCAGCTAATTGGATCAAAGACCGTGATGCTTTAGTTGCGTGATCGCGACAAATGCTTTCGGCCTTCCAGTTAGGTCGAAGGCAATTCCAGTCGCCTTTACTCGAATCATGATTTTCACTTTTTTCGCAGAAGTTTCTTCAACGATGTGCCAGTCTGTTACGTCACGAACAAATGACTTTCCCAAAGACATCGCTTCAATTGCGCGAACAATTTTAAGTTTCTGTTCTTCTTCTCGCTTGAATAAAACCGCCCAGTCAGTTTCAGCTAGCTGCTGAAAAGCATAGGATGAAGCCTTCATAAAACCTTGGCTGCAGCCAATAAAGCGCATGTCCGTTGACCAAATTTCGAATTCATCCTCAGTGGTCAAGTTCAATAGAAACTCGGAATCTGTCTTCAGGCCCAAGCGGTTCATGTAACGTCGAAACTGGTCCCTTGAGCTGATTTTATTGTCGACGGTCCTTTGCGGCGGAGTATACATTGCACGGTTTATAGGTGGGATTTCCTACTGCTGCAATTGTGCAATGCGAAAACACGCTCAGATTTTGCTATAGTGCTGTCAGCCCTACAGAATGTTTCCTGGAGGTATTTTATGGCAAGCACATCGACAGCACCTGGCACCTTGAGTTTGGGCCAATCGTTCCCCGAGTTTTCACTTCAAAATCAGGACGGCAAAACACGCACGCTTCGCGACTACGCTGGGCGCTGGCTGATTTTGTACGTTTATCCAAAGGACGACACCCCAGGCTGCACAGTTCAAGGCAAGTCCTTTACAGAACAAAAGGCGGAGTTTGATCGCTTAGGTGTATCAATTGTTGGACTGAGCGCCGACGATGTAAAATCGCACAAAGATTTCTGCTCGAAGTATTCGTTCACAATTGAATTGTTGGCGGATCCCAAGGGTGACCTTCTTCAGGCTGCAAAAGTTGGACAGTCCGAATACAAGGGCACGATGTACTGGGATCGAACCACATTTATGATCGATCCAAACGGAAAAGTTAAAAAGATCTATCAAAAGGTAAATCCAGTGGGCCACGAGGCGCTATTGCTAGGAGACCTGAAAGAGATCGTGAAGTAAAATATGTCGCAGATAGGTCTGTTCACTAAGAGAAAGTTTTGGCCTCTTTTTTGGACTCAATTTTCCGGTGCGTTCAACGACAATTTGTTGAAGAACGCACTCGTGATCATGGTGACGTTTCAATCTGCGACAGTTTTTGGACTTCCGTCTTCGCAAATAGTTTGCGGTAGTTGAGAATTGTGTTTACAGCGCGCCCTCGTTCGGGAGTTTTACGAGTTAGATCATTTCTTGTTCAGTCGTCACCTCCGTTTTTTCAATCACGTATTTTTTGTAGAGTTCGTAACCGTCG
>JAFLCB010000021.1 GCA_017302795.1 Deltaproteobacteria bacterium
CGGACTCTTCTTTCATCGTTAAGAATTAAGTGTGGTAACAAAATTCTCGAACGAGAGAGTCCATGACTCAATCCTTCAACAGACTTGAGTCCGGGTCCTGTAAACGCAATTCCTACCTAATCCAAGTAACCCCTGCTTTCTCAAGCAAGCTCGTGAACAAAAGTCTCTTTGAAAACACAGCGAGACTTTTTCTTTTCCCCATCAGTGCGATGTAATTTCCCTGATCCGATTGCGATCAGCCTTGCTCAATCCCGTAATTCGAAAGTCGGCCCGTCTGAACTTCTGAAAGTAGTATTGAATCCCGACTTCGGTTCGTTGAAACCGCTTGGCCAAATCCTCTCGAGTCCACTTTTCAATCCAACGCAGTCTTGCCGGCTCCGCGAGATCGATCTTTGGTTCCCGCCAACAAATGGGAAGCTCTATAACCAAGTTTTTTATCCGAACAGAATGCCGACTTCTTACAGTCTGAAGTTCAATTTCTAAATAAAACCAAGAGTTTATGGCCCGAAGTTTCACGAGCCGATTGAAAACACTCATAAATAACCTCTAAAGCGTACGACGAAACACGATCAGTTTTTCCCGAATCTCCCGCATTGCTTTTCGGAACGCTTCTGGCTTCTCTTCCTCAGCGGCAGAAGCAGGATCTTTAATAGGCCAGTGAAGTCGCTTTGCTTTCGATGGAAGCATCGGACAAACTTCTTCTGCACAAAGAGTAATAACATAATTTAGATCTGCTAAAAACCCCAACGGCAATTGATCCGTCGACTTAGACCAATTCTTTGAAATGTCGATCCCTTCTTCTTGAAGAACTGCAACAGCCCAAGGCTGAACTTTACCCGACGGCTCCGAGCCGGCACTTTCAACAATGGCTTCGCTTCCAAAAATTGATTTTGCTAAGCCTTCAGCGAGCTGACTTCGAGCAGAATTCGCAACACACAAAAATAATATATGAATTGTCTTAGGCATTTTTTAACTCCGTAAAGAATTTCTTTTTTATCCAAAGCGAAACGGACACCAGAAGAATAAGCACTGGCACTTCAACCAAAGGTCCAATAACAGCGGCGAAAGCTGCACCATGATGGATTCCAAAAGTGGCGACCGCTACAGCAATTGCAAGTTCGAAATTATTCGAGGCCGCCGTAAATGATAGCGTTGCGGCCTTTTCGTGATCTGCCAACTAATGCTCCTTTGACTATCGTATTTTTACGATATACGATAAGATCATGGCGTTCTCAAGAAAAGAAGAGTTCCCTGAAAAAGACCTGCAACTAGCGGAGTGGTGCAAAGCCCTTGCTCACCCCGCAAGAATCGCAATCCTTCGAAATCTGGCTAGCCGCGGCGAATGCATTTGTGGAGATCTCGTGATCGACTTGCCACTTGCACAATCTACAGTCAGTCAACATTTGAAGGCGCTCAAAGCGATTGGTTTAGTCAAAGGGGAGGTTGATGGACCAAGATCAAATTATTGCATCAACCGAAAGAATTTCGAGAAATTTGTAAAGGCCTTCGGTGATTTTAGTTCGAAGCTTTCAGATTAGCTCAGCGCTGAGCAGACCTCGTTAAGGACAGACACTATTGGATTTATTATCCCTATAGCGACATCTATCCTGGAGTTTTCCGAGAGTGGTTTACCAACTTAAGCGTTGTTATTAAAAAATATAACTTAGGAGAATTAGTCGATACTAACTTCGAGTTGGCCGCCGAACATAGAGTCGCTAGGCACACCGTAATTTAGATGAGCGCCCATTCCTGCGCCAGCGCCTAAGAATAAAAGACCATCTGCAACCATAACTGTTCCGCCAACTTTGTAGTAAGCCCCAGCAGTGAAAGATACGGGGAAAATACCGTTTTTTAATTTTCCTATAACTGAACCGACCACAAGATTTGCGGAAAGTTCAGCAATCGGTAACACTCCAAATGAAAAAATCGTAAAAGTGTCTAGTCGGCTACTGACGCACTTATAACCCATACCACCGGCGATTATTCCACCTTGCATACCGACACAAACGAATGGGTTCGGCGTTCTACTTAACAATCCAATTTTTTTCAGCCTTACACCGTCATCTGAATCGCCTGGTATAACTAACTGAGCGTCTTTCAGAAGATCTTCATAGGCCATGCGTTGATCGATCGGAAGCGCCTTAACGGCGGCAGCAACTTCAGTTAAAATTTTCTTCGGATCCATTGGTTCTGCAAGAGCCTTAGAACTTATAGAAAAATTCGCGAGAAGTACCCATATGATAAAAATATATTTTTTCACGATTGAAGTCCTTTAACGAGATAGATTTTAGTAACGTTCCAATCCCTTACGTTCGGCACCATTGCCTTCCCGACGTAAACGGACCTCTCCGGTCGATTGCGAGTGCAGGTCTGCGGGGCCAACCTGCACTCGAATTAAATTTGGTATGGCTCAAACCTTAGAGCGAAAGCGGTCACTTTCCAGTAATCCAGAGGCGGAAAAAGTCACTTCGCCGAATTGACTCGAGATAAATCGAACCGAACGACCGTGTAGAAGTTCGCGATTCAAGAACTTCAACCGTCTCTCTCGGTACAAAGATCGCGGAGGGCTCGAGCAATTTTGCGGATGTTTTTGTCCTCTCCTGACGATTCTCGCTTTACGATAAAAACATCCCTTTTGACATGAGCGAGCTCGCGGGGAATTTTGAGAGCTATTAGCTGGCTTCCTGGCTTCGCGTGCTCGTTGTGCATACGCGCGACGAAATGAGGAATGAAAATGGCTGCAAGACCTTGCCGTGCAAGTTCAAGCCCCGTCGCTAACAAGTCCACTCGGTAATGCACGAGACGTTCTATTTTAATGTCGGGCCAAGCATCGCGCCCTTTTACTCCTGAGGGCGCACCATCAAGTGGATGAACTGGGACTACAAAGGGGATATTTTTGAGGGTTTCATTTTCGAATCGACCCTTTAGCGCATATGCTCCCATCACAAGGCTTGCGGCTTTCACGTATTCAACCCCTTTGCGAGGAACAGGCTCATACGTGATTCCGATGTCCACGCGCTTAGACGCGAGCGCTTCTTCAAGGCGACCAGGTATCAACTCGTGAATCTCGGCTTCACTGCCGGGAAGATAATTCTTCAACAGCAGTCCTATAAAATATGAAGTGAAAACCTCAAATGAGCCGATACGAACAATTCGTGTTGTGGCCGCAGTTTCCCTGTCAATCAGTAGCTTGTATTCGTCAAGGAAGCGTTGCGACCGCTCGTAAAGGCGCAAGCCTTGATCGGAAATCACCACACCACGACCACTGGGATGGAATAGCACCATGCTAAGCTCGTTTTCAAGCACCTTCATCGACTTACTAAGACCACTATGAGAAAGCCCCAAGAGGTCTGCAGCTTTGCGCAAGTTACTGGTCTCAACTACAACTCTAAATTGGCGAAGCCTGTGAATTTCCATTATGGAACCAATTGTAGACTATTATTCGCTTTTTGTAACTACAATCCTCTGGCAATTTGTCGACATGAAACTGTCAATTACTTCCATCCCATTTAATGGCGACATCGGTCCCTGCGAAACATTCAAGATGGTTCGGCTTGAAAGCAAGGACGCCTTCTTTTTCGAAAGTTCGGACACATTTGGTGAGCCTGCCACAACATCTGTTATTGGCCTGGGGCCGTTTGAGAAAGTTAAAGACCCAGTATTTCAGAGTCTTCAGCAAAATACTGACAACCAAACTACGGCCAATTCGATACCTTTTTCTTCTGGTGGCTATTTTGGTTGTGTTGGCTATGACGCCATTACAGAGATTGAACCAAAACTCGCTCGCACTGGTCATTTCAAAAACAGCAGTATTGATAGTTCTTGCGTCCTCGGAGCGAAAAATCTGATTGTTTTTGACCGTAAAAAGAAGCTCATACACTTTATCGGCGAAAACGCCCAACGCTACGAGAAGTCTTTAGTGCAACGCCAACCCAGCGAAGACTTCGATCGGGAGCTCGAGGAAATCACCTCTGCACGGCTAATATCGACCTTTGGGAAAAAATGTTTCTTCGATGCAGTTAAGGTTTTGAAAGAGCATATTCGCCAAGGTGATATTTTCCAGGCGGTTCTTGCCGAGCGATTCGAATGCGAAAATATTGAGACAGGCCCGCTTGAAATTTTCGAAGCGCTTCGCAAAATATGCCCAACTCCCTATAGCTTTTTTTTTAGTTTTGGCGATCGAGATTTTTTCGGTGCCTCTCCAGAAGCACTTCTAAAAGTGACTGATGGCATTTTAAAAATGAATCCAATCGCAGGCACAAGGCCTCGCGGTAAAACAGAATCTGAAGATCGACTACGCGAAAGACAGCTCGCGCGCAGTCGCAAAGAAGCGGCTGAACATTTAATGCTCGTCGATTTAGCTCGTAACGATCTCGGTCGTGTTGCGCAAGCAGGCTCAGTAAGTGTCAGAACGTATCGCTCGATACAAAAATTTTCTAATGTCATGCATTTGGTTTCGGAAGTTAGTGCTGTTCTGTCTGATTCAGACACTCCAATTGGGGCTCTAAAAGCATGTTTTCCAGCAGGGACGCTTTCCGGAGCGCCGAAATTTCGCGCGATGGAAATTTTGGCGAAGCTTGAATTTGTGCCTCGCGGACTTTACGGCGGTGCTGTTATTGCCTTTGATATCGGATCAAAAAATCTAGATACCTGCATCGCGATTCGCTCACTTGAGATGATAAATAGTCGCGCGATTTTACGCGCGGGAGCTGGCATCGTCGCAGACTCAAAGGCGCATGCCGAGTACGACGAAATTCAGTACAAGTTAAAGCCACTGAGACAAGCGATCGCTCTGGCTGAAAGGAAAAATAATGGTGCTGTTAATCGATAATTACGATTCGTTTGTTTTTAATTTATACCAAATGTTGAGTGTGCTGGGAGAGTCCACACACGTCTTTCGAAATGACGAGATTTCTCTTACTCAAATTCAAGATATGGCGCCAAAAGCGATCGTACTTTCACCTGGACCGGGTCGGCCTGAAGAGGCCGGTATAATAATGGCGGTCATCGAACGTTTTGCCGGCCAAATTCCAATTTTTGGAGTTTGTCTTGGTCATCAGGCGATAGGCCAAGCCTTCGGTGGTCACGTGAAGCGGGCCCGCGTTCCCAAACACGGCAAACTATCCTTAATCTCTCATCAGCAGAGCGGAGTTTTTCAAGACGTTTGCAGCCCATTTAAGGTGGCTCGCTACCATTCCTTGGTCGTCGAGCGCGAAACATTGCCATCGTGTTTGGAAGTCACAGCAGAAACTCACGATGGCCTGATCATGGGGCTTCGACATAAGACCTATGCGGTAGAGGGTGTGCAGTTTCATCCTGAGTCGATTGCTACCGAACACGGAGTGAAAATCATAGAAAGCTTTCTTAGGCTCCGAGGTGTCTCATGATTGAAGCTCTTAGGATTTTGACGAGTGGTCGCGATCTCAATTCGGAAATGGCCCAAGGTATAATGGAATCCTTGCTCGACGGCCGCGCTCAACCCGAGCAGATAGGAGCGCTCTTGGCTACTCTGCATTTTCGTCCACCGACGGGCACGGCCCTTGCCGGCTTTGTTCGTGCGTTGAAAAAAAGTGCCGAAGATATTCTGTTGCCTGATGAGATTTCTGAGCGAGCGGTCGATGTTTGCGGCACTGGGGGCGACGGTATCGGAACTTTCAACATCTCGACGGCCGTTGCCTTTGTGGTAGCCGCCGCCGGTCAGCCAGTTGCAAAACACGGTAACCGTGCCGTTTCAAGCCGTTGTGGAAGTTTCGACGTGCTTGAAGCTCTGCGCGTTCCATTTGCAGACAATGCGGCTGAGGCCAATCAATCGCTCAAACGTCATGGGCTTGCCTTTTTATATGCCCCTTCATTTCACCCGACTCTTCGGAAAGTCGCGCCCGTCCGTCAGCTTTTAGGTATGCGCACCGTATTTAATGCGTTGGGACCACTTTTGAATCCTGCGGGGATTCGTCGCCAGTTGATCGGAGTTTATTCTGCGAATTTGATCGAACCTGTCGCGCAAGCTTTAGCGGAGCTCGGTTCACATGAAGTGATGGTCGTTCATGGAGAAGATGGAGCCGACGAGATAAGTCTTTGTGCACCGACGAAAGTCGCGCACCTTAAAAACGGCAAGGTGCGCGTTTTTCAACTGACGCCCGAAGAGTTTGGTTTTTCACGATCGATGAATTCAGACCTTCAAGGCGGAGACGCTCAAGAAAATGCGCGTATTCTCATCCGAATCTTTGAGGGAGAAACCGGACCGAAGCGCGACATCGTTTTACTTAATGCTGGTGCGGCACTTATGGTCGGTGGTCAAGTGCGAACATTGCGTGACGGCGTGGATTTGGCTCATGCGACCTTACAATCTGGGCGCGTTCTTCAGTTTTTAAATCAAATGCGAATTGTCCCAAACGCCAGAGCTGCATTATGAGTAACTTCCTATATAAAATTCAGTCTCTTACCGAAGCGCGTGTGAATGAAGCCAAGGTAGCTCTTCCACATTCTGTTTTGAAAGAGCGCATGCAGCACAAGCCAAGAAATTTTTTAGAGCTACTCGTTGCTGGCGGTCAGCCCCGTGTGATTGCTGAAGTGAAGCGCCAAAGTCCATCACTTGGAGCGATCGCTCTGACTCTTGACCCGGTTGCAGTTGCTCAAGAATACATGGTTTCGGGCGCGGCCGCGATCTCGGTACTTACTGAGCCAAATTATTTTGGCGGGAGCATCGAGACCTTGGCTGACATTCGTGAGGCTCTACCGGCTATGCCGCTACTCATGAAAGATTTCGTGATTGATCCGTATCAGCTTCTCCAGGCGCGAGTTGCAGGTGCTGATGCCGTACTTTTGATTCAAGCTTTGCTTGGCGAAGCGAAATTGAATGAACTGTTGTTAACAACAGCTGAACTAGGCCTTACGGCACTGGTCGAAGTCCACGATGCACTTGAAATGAAATCTGCCATCCGCAGCGGAGCAAAACTCATTGGTATAAATAATAGAAATTTGCGCACGCTGGATGTTTCACTTTCAGTTTCAAAGGATTTAGCTCAGTTTGTAACGCCTGGCGTGACTTTAGTTTCTGAGAGCGGCATTGAATCCGAAAGCCAAATTAAAGAACTTATGCAGATCGGCTTTGACGCGTTCCTCATCGGCAGCGCTTTGATGAAAAGCCAACAACCCGGACGATCATTAAAAAGAATTTTGGGGAGAGCGGTATGAGTCTTACTTTCGTGAAAATTTGTGGCGTAACTCGAGTCGCTGATGCGCAACTGGCTGCAGAGCTCGGGGCACGCGCAGTTGGTCTGGTGTTCGCCGCGAAAAGTGCTCGAAGAATTTCGCTTGATCAAGCCAAGGTCATCGCGTCGATTTTACCTGCGACGGTTGACCCCATCGGCGTGTTCACATCTTCTTCCGAGGCAGCGATTTTGAATGCGATCGAAGTCGCCAGTCTTAAGGGCGTGCAAGTCGATCGAGATCTAACTTCTGCGTTTTATATTGAATTAAAAAAACGTGGGATCAAAGTTCTTCGATCTGTCGCGGTTAGCGAAAACGTTTTGTTACCAAAGGTTGGATATGACGATGTTTTGCTTTTTGATTCTCCAAGAGATGGCCTGATTCGCCAGTCACTCAATATTGAGGCGTTAAAAAAAATCAACCCATCACGGCCGTTCTTTATTGCGGGTGGCTTGAACGCAGAAAACATTGGCCTCAATATGAGCGAACTGCGACCTAACGGTGTTGATCTTTCAAGTGGTGTGGAGTCAAGCCCAGGTGTCAAAAGCGCTAGAGCTCTCAAGGATTTTTTCACTGCATTAAGAGTTGCAGGTGGCGCATTATGAACTCGATGCACTTGATGCAGAAGGGTCGCTTTGGTGACTTTGGAGGCCGATTTGTTCCCGAAACTTTAATGGCGCCGATATTGGAACTAGAAAGCATGTATCGCGAAGCCCAACTCGATGATGCATTTCAAAATGAGCTTTCACAGATTTTAAAAGACTTTGTTGGCCGCGAAACACCCTTGGACTATGCAGCACGCTTAAGCGCGCTGGCAGGTGGAAATGCTAGAATATATTTAAAGCGCGAAGATCTCGCGCATACTGGTGCGCACAAAATAAATAATGCTGTTGGGCAAATACTGCTGGCTAAGCGCATGGGTAAAACTCGCATTATCGCCGAAACGGGTGCGGGCCAACATGGCGTGGCGACAGCGGCCGTTGCAGCGCGCTTTGGTTTGGCTTGTGTTGTCTACATGGGAGAAGCCGATATGCAACGTCAAGAGCCCAATGTGCGCCGCATGCGTCTTCTCGGGGCCGAAGTGCGCAAGGTCACAACGGGCTCGCGAACTTTGAAAGACGCTGTCAGCGAAGCTATGCGCGATTGGGTTACCAATTTGCAAACGACATATTATGTTTTGGGTTCAGCTCTGGGCCCTCACCCCTATCCTTTGATGGTGCGTGATTTTCAATCGGTGATTGGCCGCGAAGCTCGGGCACAGATTCTTGCACGAGAAAGTCGTTTGCCTGACGAGCTCATCGCTTGCGTAGGCGGCGGCAGCAATGCAATTGGACTCTTTCACGCGTTCATCGACGATAGAGACGTCGCCATGATCGGAGTTGAAGCCGGAGGTCAAGGATTTAAGCCGGGACAGCATGCGGCTCGCTTTCATGGTGGTGGGCTCGGTGTTTTTCAAGGAACCGAGACTTTTGTTCTGCAAGACAACGAGGGCCAAATTCTTCAAACCCACAGCATTTCGGCAGGTCTCGATTACGCAGCGGTCGGGCCAGAACACGCCCATTTGCGACAAATCGGTCGCGCTCAATATCATTCAGTTGGTGATGCGGCCGCGCTAGAGGCTTTTCAAATTCTTTCCCGGACTGAAGGAATTTTGCCGGCTCTCGAAAGTGCACACGCGATCGCTTATGCCCTGATCCGCGCCAGAGAAGCTAAAGTGGGATCCATTTTCATTGTGAACTTATCGGGGCGTGGCGATAAAGACATGGATATCGTCGAAGCCGCGCTTAAGGGGGCTTCGTGCTAAATCAGTTTAAAAAAAGTCTCATTCCATTTGTGATGGCGGGATACCCTAGTTTTGAAGAGTCTTTACGATATTCCATTGTGCTCATCGAAGAAGGTGCAACCGCATTGGAAGTGGGTGTTCCCTATTCCGACCCGTTGGCAGATGGTCCTGTGATTCAACATGCGGCTCATGTGGCTTTAAGCAACGGGACAAATTTGAATACGGTTTTTTCGCTGGTACGTGAAATTAAAAAGCTACATCCAAATTTTCCGATTATACTGTTCACATATTTGAATCCGATTCTTCGTTATGGACTTAAAAACTATGTTCGAAGCGCCGTTCAAGCGGGTGCTGATGCAACTCTTTGTGTCGATCTTCCACCCGAGGAAGCTGATGCGTACGTCCAATTTCACCGCGAGGTAAATTTAAATACGGTTTTTCTGGCCTCGCCGACAACAAGTCCAGAACGTCTTAAGCAGATCGCTTTATTTTCGACGAGTTTTCTTTATTACGTTTCGCGACCGGGAGTAACGGGCGAAGCCGCGCAAGTGTCCTCGACGCTCGCGCACGAATTAAGCGCGATCCGGGCTGAAGTTTCGCTACCTGTAGCTGTGGGCTTCGGAATTTCTACGCCGGAACAAGCCGGTACAGTTTCAAAATACGCAGATGCCGTTGTCATCGGTAGCCGTTTTTTGAGTTTGATGGCCTTAGGTCACGAAGCAGAACCGCAGATTCGCGCTTTGGCGAGGAATTCGATCCTAGCGATGAACAGAGGGGATCAAAAATGAATCCACGTGCATGGGCTCCCGGCAGTTGGAGGTCGCTCTCGGTTGCGCAAGCGCCCGCTTACGAGAATCTACAAGAATTAAAAGAAATAGAGGATCGTCTGAGCTCATACCCTCCTCTTGTATTCGAGGGTGAAGTGCGCAGACTCAGAGAACAGCTTGCACAAGTTGAGAGCGGCGTAGCTTTTTTGCTCCAAGGTGGCGATTGCGCCGAAAGTTTTAATGATTTTCGTCCTGAGACAATCCGCAATAGCTTTCGTGCTCTCTTGCAAATGGCAGTGGTCTTAACTTTTGGGTCGAAGAAGCCCGTCGTCAAAATCGGCCGCGTCGCCGGCCAATACGCGAAACCACGAAGTTCTTCAACCGAAACGCGTGGAACAGAGACTTTGCCAGCCTACCGAGGGGATATTATCAATGGCTTTGGATTTTCTGTCGAAGAGAGGCGCTTTGATCCTAAAAGAATGGAGAAGGCCTATTTTCACTCGGCAGCCACCTTAAATCTACTTCGCGCTTATGCGAAAGGAGGTTTCGCGGATCTCCATCACGTCTCAGGTTGGAATCTCGACTTTGTCCAAACAGATCAACGATACGAGCATATCCTGACACGTCTGAATGAAACAATAGCGTTTTTGAATGCGACTGGAATGCCGAAAGAGCACCTGCAGACGATTGAGCTATTCACCTCACACGAAGCCCTTTTGCTCAACTACGAACAGGCATTGGTTCGAAAAGACGCGATGACGGATGATGCATATGCAGGTTCAGCCCACATGCTTTGGATCGGCGAACGTACTCGGCAGTCGAACGGAGCGCACATTGAATTTGCCCGCGGAATCACGAATCCACTAGGTTTGAAGTGTGGTCCGGAGATGCGGCCCGACGAGCTTTTGCGGATTATCGACATATTAAACCCAGACAATCTGCCGGGACGATTGACGTTGATTCCACGGATGGGTGTCGGGCGTATTGGTGATGTTCTTCCGAAGCTCATTCGTCGAGTCAAAGGCGAAGGTCGCCGTGTGGTCTGGTGTTGCGATCCGATGCATGGGAATACCTCGACGACAACCAGCGGAATTAAAACTCGTTCATTTGATGACATACTTCAAGAGACGCGCTCGTTTTTTGATATTCATGACTCGGAACAGACCTATGCAGGAGGAGTTCATTTTGAGCTGACAGGTCGCGATGTTTTTGAATGCACAGGAGGGTCCCAAAAGATTATTGCGGAACAACTCAAAACCGAACGGTACGAAACTCTTTGTGATCCACGATTAAATGCAAGCCAGGCCTTAGAGCTCGCATTTCAATTGGTGCGCTAAAAAGGTGGCCTGATTATGCAGAATAAAAAAACAATTCTACATTTTGTAGAATCATTGCCACCCGTCGAAGCGGGCGAAGAGCTCAAATCGCTTAAAGCTTTTCCGTATCACATGGAAAATGTGCTTCGCATGACCCACAATATGGGTTCTCGTCAAATGACGATCGTTGCCGCCGGAGGGAGACCAACATTTTGCCAGGCGCAAGCTCTACTTTTACAAGATAAAAAGCGTGATCAGGAAAACGAAATCACATTTGTTTTTTTGGAAGATTTCGGCAAACCCTTTTGTCAGCCGGTTAAGATTTTAGACTTGTTGAATGAGGCCCGTTCGCAAGGATGGCTTCAATGAAGCCCTTCATTTTCTCCGGCGAAGTGCCGGCCTCGAAATCGATTTTGAATCGGCTCTTGATAATACAAAGTTTTGCAAAAGATCTAGAAGTCTACGGAGACTCTCTATGTGACGATGTTGTTCGCATGCGCTCGGCGCTCCGCCAAGTTTTAGATATCAGAGGTGAAAATGCAAATTGCGGTGCAGCCGGCACGACATTCAGATTTTTAGCTTTGCGTGCATCACGCGTACCGGGTCGACATGTTTTGGTCGGCACGCACCAGCTTCTTGCCCGTCCACAAAGCGCGTTACTCGAAATCATGCAGGCCCTCGGTGTTACAGCTTCATTGATGGATCAGGGTCTGTTGATCGAAAGCCGCGGGTGGAAAAAACCAACTAAGCCATTACGTGTAGATCGGTCGCATTCGAGCCAATTTGCTAGTGCCATTTTATTAAATGCCTGGAATTTAGATTTTCAATTAGAGCTAGAATTTCCCGCGTCATTAAATGCGCCTTCCGAAGGCTATTTTGAAATGACCAAGTCGCTTGTGCAAGCTGCGGGCATGCGTCTCATGAGTGATGGTTCGCGAACAATAGTACCCCTGAATAGTCAAGTAACAGCCAGTTCACTTCACGCAGAGCCCGATCTAAGCTCGACATTTTCGCTGGCTGCCGTAGCAGTAGCTTCGCAAGGTCAGTCGCATTTTAAAACTTTCCCGAGGTCAAGCTTGCAGCCGGATGCGGTTTTTCCAGAACTCCTCAAGGCTATGGGAATAATCATCGATACTTCGCACGGGCTATTCGTCAAAGGCCAGCCGAATTTACGTCCCATAAAATGGAACTTGCAAGATTGTCCGGATCTTTTTCCAGTACTGTCTGTGCTTTGCGCTTTAGCGAAAGGCCGTTCAGTCCTATACGGAGCTCCCCACCTAGCGCACAAAGAATCGAATCGTATCGAGTCAACGGCCAAGCTTTTGCGAGGTCTCGGCGTGCAATTCAATCTCCGTGCTGATGGAATTGAAATCGACGGGCGTGGGACAATTTTGAAAAATGAGCAAGAATACGACCCGTTGCACGATCACCGGTTGGCGATGGCAGCCGCTGTTGCCAACGCATCAGGTGCACGTATCAGAATCTTGTATCCCAGTGTTGTCGATAAAAGCTTTCCAGAATTTTGGACGATTGTTGAACAAGGACAACGAAAATGAGACGCGTAGCTTTGATCGGACATCATGGCGTTGGCAAAAGTACATTTTTAACGAGGGTCTCATCGGCGCGATGACATTTTTAGCTTTCGGGAAACTTTCGCGCATGCGGCCGCGCAACGCCGTTCTTGGGAGAAAGTATGAGTTCGGCAAATAGTTTTGGCTCACGATTTATTTTAACAAGTTTTGGTGAAAGCCATGGGCTTGCCCTGGGTGCTGTCATTGATGGTATGCCTGCCGGTATCGAATGGAATGAATTACTTTTGCAGAAACAGCTTGAGCGTCGGCGTCCTGGGACGTCCAATATTGTTTCCGGCCGAAGTGAAGCTGACGATCCCGAAGTCCTCAGCGGCGTTTACAATGGAAAAACGCTTGGTACCCCAATCGCGATCATTATTCGAAATCGCGATGCTCGGTCCATTGATTACGAGGCTATCGCAAAAAATCCTCGAGTAGGACATGCCGATGATCTCTGGCGTGCAAAATTCGGCCATAGCGATCCCCGTGGTGGGGGGCGTTCATCTGGCCGAGAAACAGTTGCCCGCGTTATTGGCGGAGCTGTCGCCCTGATGCTTATAAAAGCTATCGCTCCAAAGATTTGTATTAAAGGTTTCGCAAGTCATATTGGACCATATTCCCTAGATGAAAAAGAAAAGGCTCTTGTCTCTAGTATAGAACCTGACGGTTTTATCGCGCGCTTTCCTTCTGAGAGCAAATGTAAGGATATCGAAAAGTTGTTGATCGAAGCTAAGACAAAAGGTCTAAGCTACGGCGGAGTTGCAGAGGTTTGGATAGATGGGCTACCCGCTCATCTTGGGCAGCCCGTTTTTCACAAATTGAAAGCAGACCTAGCCAGCGCATTTATGGGCGTCGGTGCGACCAGCTCCTTTGAGCTGGGTGACGGATTCGAAGCCACGAAGACAGAGGGTTCATTCTTTCACCGCTTGGGGCAAGCAGAAAGCTATGGCGGCATTCGTGGTGGGATCTCTACCGGTGAGCGTATCATCCTTCGCACTGGTTTCAAGCCGACATCGAGCGTGTTGAACGTAGCAAAAGTCGGACGTCATGATCCATGTATTGTTCCACGTGCCATTCCAGTTCTTGAAGCAATGGCGGCCCTTGTTTTGGCCGACCACATTTTGTGGGCGCGCCAGGATCAAATTAATCGGATTTAGATGAACCTAAGAAAAATATTTTTTGATACAGCTTACAATGAGATCTTGCCATCTGGAGCAACATTCATTTTTTGAAGAACAGTCTCAATGACCTCTTTGAATATCGGCGCCGCGTGCTCGTTGCCATGAGGATTGCGATCTATAGAATTTGTCGGATCAATAACTCCCACGTACACAACTAGCCGTGGGTGACGATTAAGTTTTGGATCGCAGCCCAGCTCCATACTTTTCCAGTCCTAGTGACAAACTTGGCTCGATTCAGTTCTAAATTTATTTGTTGAATCATCTGAAGGACGGGAAATTCTCAAGGGTCTTTTACACACTTCCCTTCGAAGTACCAGAATCCATAGTGCGGCAAAGCTGATTGCTTTCCCGGCTTGTGCGAACGCTGGTGAGTGGCTCGAGGGCGCCTACTGCACAGCTCAAGCCCGTTTCGCTCTACTTCGGATAGAACCTTGTTTTTTGAGAATCCAAATAGGAAGGCAATGCCTCTTAGAGAACGGCCATTTTCGTACTTTTCAGCTATGACCTAAGCGTCTGCGGCGGAAATGCGGGTCTTGATTTTAAAATAAACCTGTGCGAAATCAATGGGATAAAGTGACTCGACCAATGGACAACTAGGATCACCAATGCGAGTCGCTGCGGCCTCTGGCGCCGGGCCCAATGGCAACGAAAGAATTGCCAAAAAAAACATAAGGAATAAGGACGAAAAGCAAAATGCGAATTTCACTTATCAGCCTTCTAGTATTGATCTGTTCTTGTTCGACAACACCCAAAGGAGAAGTTCCGATGGAAATTCCATTTTCCTATGTGGAGCAAAGCTTTATATTGGTGCCCGTTAAAATTAACGACACGGTAACCGGAAAATTCGTGCTCGATACAGGAATTGGCGTAAATCTGATTTCGAAGTCCCTCTGTGAACAGCTAAAATGCAAAAGCGAAAGCAGCCATACCGGGAAACGAATGTCGGGCCAGGAACTTACAATTCCTATTTCTGAAGTAGAATCATTGTCCTTCGGAAGGATCCGCCAAACAAAAGTCCCGGTCGGAGTTTTCGATATGGAGCAGCTGATGCCCGGCGCCGGCGTTGACGGCTTCCTATCGATTGGATTTTTTATGGATGCGGCCTTCACGGTAAACTACAAAAATAATGTGATCACATTGGAAACCGAATCGATGCTCAAGAAGACTCAAATATCAGGCTCAACCATTCCAATAAGAATTGATCGCAAAGGGGTTTCCTCGTCGATTCACCTACCCCTGGTTTTGCCGAACGGAGAACAAATCTCAGCGGAAGTCGACACCGGAAGCCAAGCGCTGATTCTTGACGAAAGATACATGGCTGCGCTTGGAATTAAAGGAACCGACAAAGATGTGCGCCATAAGGAAGGAAAAGACGAAACAGGCCACATCTTCAACCGCTACTTCACGACGCTCAAAGGCGGCGTACATTTGCCGAAACACCCGGATCTGAAAGTCGATCCCATCAATGTCATGTTTCAAAAAATAATTTACGAAGGTCTTGTCGGTCACTTCTTTCTCCGAGAGTTCGACGTTACGTACGATTTAAAAAATTCTCAGATGATTTTCAGAAAGCCCGCGAACTCACTTTAGATCCTATGCCGCACGCAGAAAGCGGTCACGGCCGCTTCCCTGAACAGTCATCAAACAGTCACCAACTCAAATTGGCAGCAGGCGATATTGATTTGCACCTAACTGATTTGGACCGTTGCCAAATCGGAAGGGCCCGTGCCCTCGCGGCCAGCGGCCAGCTGGCTGCAAAGCACTACCTTTATTGTCAGTGTGCATTTCTAATGTTAAATTTCGACTAATGTCATGGGAACAATATTTTGCAAAAAATAAGGGGCGGCCAGTGAGGCCACTTTATGCGCAGGCGATTGAGCTTGTGTCTGCCTCTGAATCAGCGGTGCTAACTGCGGTCGATATGGGCTGTGGTGCAGGTATTGAGACATCTGATTTATTGCGCCGAGGTTGGAACGTAATTGCGGTAGATCAGGAACTATCATCGATTTCCACCGTTATAGAACTGGCTCAAAGGCAGTCGAATCAAAATTTGAGAACGATTTGCAGCAGCTTTGAAGATTTACAATCGATACCATCCGCAGAATTTGTTTACGCCTACCACTCCCTGCCATTTTGCAAAGCTGATCACCTTGATTCTCTTTGGAGCTTGATCAATCAAGCAGTGAAACCAAACGGATTTTTTGCCGGTAGTTTTTTTGGCCTGAATGATGAGTGGGTTAAGTCCGGTAAAACCTCCGGTGTTAGTAAAGAGAAGTTAGAATCGTATCTCGCAAGCTTTGATATTCTACATTTTGAAGAATTCGATAAGGTCGGAAATACAGCCTTGAGCGGTCCGAAGCAATGGCACTTCATGGATGTTATTGCTCGAAAAAAGTTTGACGAAAACTTCTGCGTCTCGGTTACGGCGTGATCAGAATTTCGAACTGCGTATGATCGATCTCGTTGTGATCAACTCTTGTGATACTCTCCTCGTGATAGAGTCGTCTCGTGTTGTAGTCGTCTCGTACTAAAGTCCTCGTCGAAAACAGATTTCGGACATTTCTTAAAATTAACTTTTGAATTTCGATTTTTATTGACGGGGGTTTTGTTCGCTTTTTGAAAGTGTAAATCGAATTGTCGACACACTTTACACACGCTGATTGAACGAACCGAGCGACGCCTATTCAGCGAGCTGCAGAGATCGGTCGCGTTCCTCCGCGGCTGACTTTTATAGACCTCACGGCGCAGATTTATACGCGAAAAATCGGTCGCTAAAAACTGATGATAAGACTTCCATATCCAAGGGAGGTTTCTATGCTTGCACTTTCAAACGACAATTTGATCACGGCCGTCCGCTCGCTTGTGAAAGAAGAACGGCGCATCACTCGAGAGATTTTAGATCATATCAATGAAGTCGCCCGACGCAGACTTTACGCTGATCTAGGTTTCTCCTCGATCTTTGATTGGTTGGTGAAGGACTTAGGCTATAGCGAATCGGCCGCCTATCGCAGGATGCAAGCCGCGAGAGTTTTGCAGGCGGTTCCGGAAGCAGCCGAAAAACTAGAATCGGGAGCGCTCGGTCTCACCGTGCTTTCAAAAGTGCAAACTTTGATTCGCGCTGACGAGAAACGCACTGGCGAAAGAATGTCCATCCAAGAAAAATCCGAAATTCTGACAAAAGTAGAATCATGTTCAGGCCGCGAAGCCGAACATCGATTGGCTCACCACTTTCCCGAGGTGGCCGCGCAATTTACAGACGGACTAATATCTAAAGAAAAAGTTCGCGTGATCAACGAGGATCAAGTCAGCGTCCAAGTGACTTTCACACGAGAGCAATTCGAAAAGCTAAAACGAATTCAAGAGCTGCTTTCGCATACGCACCTCGGCGCATCAAACGCTGAATTATTAAATGTCGCGATGGATGTTTTTCTTGAGAAAAAAGATCCGCTCAGAAAAATCGTCAAGCCGCGTGTAGCGCCATGCGACACCGCTGCGGAAGCGGAAATGCCTTACGCAAAAACCGCAAACTCACTAAAGCCGTCGACCCGAAACGCCGTACTGAAGAAATCAGGTGGTCAGTGCGAATACCGTGAAACAAAGACGGGTCATCGATGTGCGAGCCGCCATTTTCTAGAGATCGATCACATTCAGCCTCGAGCGCTCGGTGGAACAAATGTGCCTGATAACCTCAGAGTCCTTTGTCGCACGCACAATCTTTTGGTCGCTGAACGGGTATTTGGTCGGGAAAAGATCGAGGCGTTTCGGCGCCGGATGTAATCCATATCAAACGGTCATGAAGGCATAAACGAACTTAAGCCAGGGGTGACTCGGAAGCTTTCAGGTATATTGTCTGACAAATAGGTGCGGGCCGAGCGTCTCGCTTTTACCACTTGGCAAATGCTTTGAACTGGTCTTCCACGGTCTGTTCGTCGATCATCTTTTCTCCTAAATCAGATACGAAACTCCATGTCCGTGCTGTGGAGCCTGCCCCATGAGCTTTGGCCAAAAAACCGAAAAGACTTAGCTAGTATCCCAAATATGGTATGAACGTTCTCAGCAATCAAGTTCGGTTTTCATATTCAAACTTTCGCGCCGATTGTGGGTGCGGTAAAATCACTTTACCATTCCTAATTAGACTGTTTGAAAAATCCAATGTAAAACGACTAACTGCATTCCAATCTGTGTATTCATAGTCTCGAGACGTGTCTGTGTCCCCGCCTGACTTTTCTGCAATACGCTTCATCCACCATTTCACCAAGAAACTGTATTTCGAATAAGCGAGGCCTCCTGCAAACACGGCTCTTGCCTGAGGCTGCCAAAGGCTTGCCTTAAAAAAATCTTCAATTATTTTGGCTATTTCTTGTTGAACAGAAGCTTCCTTCTGTAAGACGCTCAGGCAAACTGAAAAGAAACCTGAAGTAACTGACTTCAATTCAATGGAGTGCCCCTTCACCCATTTTTTCAAATCACGTTGATAGCCGCCGACATGAACGGACGCACCGATGAGAACAGCATCAAAGTTTCTGGGCACAACAGAGCTCGGAACTTTTCTTACATCGAACAGATCCACAGAATGGCCATTCGCGACTAAAACTTCTTTTATGCGAATGGCAACTTTGCCAGTTTGCCCTTGAGTAGTTCCGTAGATAATCAAAATTTTCGCCATTCAATTCACTCCCTGATCTTAGCTTGCGACTAAGAACCATGGAGCAATACTTGGGCCATTGGGAAACTCGTGCATGTCGTTTCCAAGAAGGTCGGCGAAAACCCCATCCGTTCACGACGGTGCACACCTCGAAACAGTGCTTTTGATGAAATTGGTTGAAAAGGAGTCCTTGGGTCAAGTACCCTTGGGTATGACTCGAATTATTATCGTACCGATTTCACTTCTGCTAGTTAGCTCTGCATCACTTGCCTGTATGACCGGCGGCACCAAGTTCGCTTCGAAAAGTCAGATCGAAAAGGTGTTACCCAACAAACGTAAACCGGCAGCCGAAATTTCCGCGTTTGCGGACTCGGCGAAAAATCCTTCATTGGAAGCGAAGCTTGGGAACTTGCTAGTTGCGAATAGTTCTAAAACGGCTGTCATCAGCATTCCGGCTGCAATCAAGAAAAGCTCTTACCATCCATTCGGCGACGGTCAAAGCAACGCTAAACTGACACTCGGATTACACTGGAAAGAAAATGACTTTCTCGTCGTAGGAATCGAGGACTTAAAAGACTCTGCCTCTGCAACACGAACAAGAAAGTACATCTTTCACCCAAGCTTAAAGGTGCAAGACTACAAAGAAGCGCCGCTCGGTAATGGCTGGTACAAAGTCACTCCAAAAGGATGGAACGACCATTTTTATTTTTCCTTTGATACCGCAACGATGGGTCTACAGGATTTTCTAAAGGAAGTGCCGCTGGCGAATCGAACTTTTTCGAAAAACCGAACGGCGCCAAACATCGCGAAGATTGGAAAAGGATCAGGGTCCGCGGGCTTCACAAATCTTGGTGAGGGCTACAATCCGAATCCATGGTACGCAGACAGCGTTCACGGCCGTTTCCCTGATGCAAATGGCGAAAAAACAGCGATTGGTGGGGTGCTCACGTGGGGAATCGTCGATCGAGCTTTTGGGCCTTTCAAAAATCTCTATACTTGCTTTGAGCCTCGTAACCTTGCCGAGGAGAAGACGACGGGCTCTCCGAGCGGCGCCGGTTGGCATCATATCGGCGATCCGGCTGAATCAATACTAAATAATCTCGAGAACTTGCCTCTCCCGGTCGCGACGGCGCGCACTCATTCATTTCAGCAAACAGCATATGGATTGACTGATTCGATTACTGCAACTTGGCTGCAGTCGGACGAAGTGCTCGTCAGCACGAAAGACACCTTCCACTGGTACCTCAATCCCTACGAGGCAAGCGTGTGCACAGAAATTTGGGTTCACAACTGTGTTCCGAACGCGTCAAACAGCCGAGGCTTTAACTGCCCTTGACGAGGATTAATTGACCATGTTTTCCACTGGAAGGCCCGTAAGCCATGCAGGCCTTGCTTATTTCGCGGGGCGAGATTTGCAACTCGGACGAAGTTGTCACTCGCATTCTCAAAAAAGGAAAACCGATGAAAACCGCTCTCGTACTCTTAATGATCACTATGGCTAATTCAACTACGTGGGCCGCCCAGACTGTCGCTCCTTTCGCCCAAGCGTTTATGAGCAAAAAGCCCAGTCTTGAAGAACGTGAGAGACTAGCGATTGCGCACGAACAAATGGCCATTTGCCTTCGTTCCGAGCTCGATTTTGCCGATTGCCACGACGTGCTTCAGGAGGATTGTCAAAGCATGACCGGTGGTCCTTGCCCAACATTGGAAGCTGATCGCAAGCGCAGAAAATAGAAATCAAGAGTGGGTTATATCAATGGCACTTCACCGTACCCTCGGCTTACCGATGCTCACTTTTTACGGTACCGGCATGATTCTGGGTGCCGGCATCTATTCGATCATAGGACAAGCTGCTGGTATCGCCGGACAAAGTCTCTGGCAAGGCTTTTTATTAGCGGGATGTGCAGCCTTATTAACTGCCCTTTCATATGCAGAGCTTGCGACTATGTACCCGATCGCCGGCGGTGAATACATTTACTTGCGCAAGGCTTTTATCAATCAGCGATGGATGGCCGCGACAATTGGAATTGTGGTGGTCTTTGCCGGCTGTGCTTCTGCGGCAACTGTCGCGCTGGCCTTCACCAGCTATCTCCAGCACTTCATCGCCCTACCGCGATTTCCTGTCGCAGTAGGTCTTCTGCTTTTGTTCACTGGCATCAACCTTTTGGGCATTCGCCAATCAAGCTGGACGAATGCGATTTTTACTCTTATCGAAGGCTCAGGACTTGTCTTGTTCATCTGGCTTGGCTGGCATAAGCCAGAGTTTGGCAACGCTCTGATGACCACTCCAACGCTTGCCACGGTTTCAAGCGCCGCGCTGATAATTTTTGCTTTCCTTGGTTTCGAAAACATCGTGAGTCTCGCGGAAGAGACAAAGAGGCCCGAAAAAAATATTCCTCGCGCGATCCTTCTCAGTCTGCTCATTTCGACCACACTCTACATTCTCGTAAGTCTCGCCGCGGTGGCGCTAATGCCCACAGACGAACTGGCCAGAACTGATTCCGCAATTCTTGAGGCCTCTCTCAAAAGTTCTTCAAGAATTGCAAGTATCCTCGGTGGGATCGCACTGTTTTCCACAGCTAACACAGTCTTAATTGCTCTCGTTACGACAAGTAGAATTTTGTACGGAATTGCGAAGGACAAATCGCTTCCTTCCATACTTTCGAAAACTAGAAAGACACGGAAAACTCCGTGGGTCGCTTCTCTCGTTTCTTTAGCAGCCGCGATCCTGCTTTTAACCGTTGGAAAAGTCGATGTTCTTGCCAGCATCGCATCTTTTACGACTATGACTGTATTTGTCGCTGTGAACTTCGCGCTCATTAGATTGCGACGAACAGAACCTCAAGCCAGCCGGCCTTTTCGCGTGCCATTTACGGTCGGTTACGTTCCGCTGCCACCCGTCTTGGGAATCGCTGTGTGCGTGATCTTTCTATTTCAGTTCAAGAGCTTCGTCTATTTGACGGGTCTATCAACACTTGCGGCATCTAGTGCGATCTATCTGCTGTTTAAACATTTCAAAAAGGTTTAAGTGTTGAGACAAATTCGAGAGTCACTTTTAACTGGGAGTGACTTGTGCACTTCACTGAATGATGTGAATTCAAAAGCAGTATTCACCGGTCGCGATTCATTTTTGATCGATAGATCAATAAACTTGCTATACATTCCGAGCTCCTCTTGGCGAACATATTTTTCGACTCGCGCGAGCGCTATTTCAGTTCGGTCCTTTTCGTACGGTGTGATTTTCATTACTTTCTCCTGGAATTTATAATGACAAATGTACTTGAGTTCGCAGAATGCAATCGAGCGACCAGCCGCAAAGACCCATTAAACTGGCTGCGGCGGAATATTGGCCCCGCGCCGTTCTAAATTGCCCCGTTTATCGAGATGAATTTTGTCGCGAGACGCACAAGTCGCTCAGCTCTGATAGGGCCACTTATTGCAGTCCGCTTGTTGCGATATGGAGAATACATGAAAGCACTTGTTTATCTAGGGCCAGGCAAAATTTCACTCGAAGAAAAACCGAAACCGGAAATCCAAAATCCCACTGATGCAATTGTCAGAATCTCAAAAACGACTATCTGCGGAACGGATCTTCACATCGTAAAGGGTGACGTACCTACTGTTACCGCAGGGCGAATTCTGGGGCACGAGGGAGTCGGCATCATCGACCAAGTTGGAACTGGTGTTTCCAACTTCAAGATAGGCGACCATGTACTGATCTCTTGCGTGTCCTCTTGCGGAAAATGTGGCAACTGCAAAAAGGGAATGTATTCACATTGTGAGAACGGTGGCGGCTGGGTCCTAGGAAACCTCATTGATGGCACTCAGGCCGAATACGTTCGGATCCTCTTTGCGGACAATAGCTTGTATCCAATTCCAAAGGCAGTCGACGAGGAAGCTCTCGTGATGTTAAGCGACATTCTACCAACGGGTTTTGAGTGCGGAGTCTTGAACGGCCAGATCAAACCCGGCGACACCGTCGCAATTGTTGGCGCCGGTCCCATCGGACTCGCGACACTGCTTACTTCGCAATTCTATTCACCGGCCGAAGTGATCGTTGTCGACGTGGATGACAATCGGCTTGAGGTCGCTAAGTCATTCGGGGCGACAACCGTCCTAAACAACAGCGACGGTAAAGCCGTCGAAAAAATTATAGCGATGACCGAAAAAAAAGGCGTGGATGTTGCCATTGAAGCGATTGGAATTCCGGCTAGTTTTGATGTTTGTCAGAACATTGTAGCAGCCGGCGGGCACATTGCGAACATCGGCGTCCATGGCAAACCTGTACAGCTAAATTTAGACAAGCTCTGGGATCATAACATCACTTTGACGACACGCCTCGTAGACACGGTGACGACACCGATGCTCCTAAAAACTGTGATGTCAGGGAAGATCCAACCGAAAAAACTGATCACGCACCACTTCGAAATGAAGGATCTGTTGAAAGCTTACGAGACATTCGGCAGTGCAATGAAAGAGCGGGCCCTGAAAGTTATTATTACTAACAACTAGGCGTAGCCTAATATTGAAAGAGGACTTTATGAAAACTAATGTCGGAAATGCAGAACGGTTTTTTCGTATCGCACTTGGGATTTTCTTGATGAGTCTTGCGTTTTGGGGGCCGACAAATCTTTGGTATTTGCTCGGTATCATCCCGGTTGCAACCGGATTTAGCGGATGGTGCCCCTTATACTCAATGTTGGGCATCAACACGTGCAGCATTTCGAGTGGCGGCGGCCCGACGAGCAAACCCCAGCTGAAATCGTAAGGCACCAATGAAGGCTCCGCTGTTGAAAGCGACCGAAGGACAAACGGAAACAACGAATGGGAAATCTTCTTTTCATTCTGGTTCTCTAATGTTTTCCCACGTCTTTTACAGCGGAGGCCAAACGAGTCTGACATTCTGCGGCTGGTGCTTGAAACGTTTTCTTCTTACGCAAGAATCAAAGACCAGCCGACGACCAGCGACGACTAGATTCTTTTGTACCAAAAATGAAATCGAAAAACGATTGGAGCCGAAGATCCTCTCGAGCGCCAAGCACAACATACACCTGATGCAAAGCTGGAAGCTCGGACCAGTGCCGACCAGGAAAAAGATGGTGCGCCGTATGATAACCACTATTAAATAAAAACCAGTTTGAAATCCGACCAGTGAAATTCCGAGAATGATTCATCTCGGAATTTGGATCACATCCCTCGTGTTGAAAATAGTTGATCGCCAAAAGTGCTGCCATCGAACAGATCCAAGGCAAGACCACAAAAAGTAACGCTAGAAGAGTGTCCTGATAAAAAAGGTAGCCCATAAAGATGAGGAGAATAATCTGCTCGAATCTATAATCTTGTTTTTCCGAAAAATTTAGCTTCGGAGCGTCGGCTTTTCTTCTTTGAATCGCCATTTCCCTCGACGCTCGCCAAACATATCGACTAATTCGCACCGGCAAAAAACCTGTCCCAGCCAATTCGGGCCTGATCCAGTCTTCTTCACTTCCGCAATGAAGATGATGATTATAGTTATGAGGCACGATGATCGTTCGTGTCGTATGGCCTCTTGCAACTGTCAGTAACAAATCAAAAATTCGGTTGAGTGTCGCACTTTTAAACGTCGGACAATGCAGATGATTATGGTTGATCGCGCAACATGAAAAAACCAGGGCAAAATTAGCGACAAAGAGCGCACCGAAAGAAGCGAGGTTCGATAAGTGTTCATAAAAATGAAAGGGCAGAATTAAGAAGGTGATGGTCAGAAAAACAAAAATGACTGACCGAAAATCAGAGGCTCTCATTGCAGAAATCGTATCTTAGACGGAACCAAAGCGCCAAGAGCGAGAATGATGCCAAGCGCAAACAACTTGTCGGCCAGCTTGCGCGACCCACAAAACACCAACGATATTTAAGTCTGAATGGATGAAATCGAACCACATGTGTTGGTCTTGACCGGCGGCCTTTTAAGTTTGAACGAAAAGTCGATCGTTCAAGCGTTCAAAAAAACCGCCCTGCAAAATCGGGCCAGCAAGTCCGCGTGGTTCGAACATCGCATGAAGCTCTTAGGCGCTGAACCGATTTTCAAAAGTCGGCTAGAAGCCTTCCGCTATTCTTTGATTAATCAGTCAAGATGGAAGACCGTTAAAAAATTTGTTCGCTCCTCTGGTCAAGCATATCCACCAGAGCTTTCTGAAGTCGTCCTCGCGACTGCGTTGAAGGCCGAAGGCCTTAGGTTTACATGTCTTACCTATAGCGAACTTCTCGCCGATCCCAGCTATGCCGAAAAAGTGTTGAAAAGTGTGACTTGCATTTTTGCCTCTTCGACTTTTTTACGAGACCAAAGTGAACTTGAACCGCTGATGAAACTCGTGAAGCGACCGCATATAAAAGTCATTGTAGGTGGTGCACTTGCGAGCATCTTAAAAAAAGGCTGGGCCGGGGATCCGAACATTGATGTTCTCGCAGTCGGCTATGGCGAAAGCCTTGTGCCGGTCCTTGCTGCTTGGATCCGGTCCGAATTTTCTGATTTCACCATTCCTGACGGGGCGACGCTGGAATCAACATCACACACTAAAATCTTGATCGCCCCGCATCCGACGGGAAGCGATTTGGATTCGCTTCCTACGCCCGACTGGCGGCTTCCAGAAATTTATCGAAACACCAAGTTTCCTTTCATTCACTACGAAAGCGTCCGCGGATGCCCATACCGCTGTGCATTCTGCAATTACCCCTACCTCTTCAACGATAAAAAGTTTCGCTATAAATCGGCCAAGAAAATTGCTGACGATTGGACAATGTACGCCACTGAACTTGGAGTCACTAAGATTCAATGTTTGGATTCATTGTTCACAATGCCGAAGCCACGTCTTGTAGAACTCTGCAACGAACTGATTGCTCGGAAACTCGATCTCAAGTGGATCTGCTACGCGCGTGCGGATGATCTCGCAGACGAAGCAATCGTGAAGCTGATGAAAGATGCCGGGGCAATTCAAGTTCAAATTGGTGTCGAATCAGGGGACGCCGGACAACTGAAACGAATGGCAAAGTCGACAACGGTAAGTGATAACATTGCGGCGATAGAAAATTGTCGCAAGTATGGCATCACTTCAATCGTATCATTGATCGTCGGATTTCCTGGCGAGACGACGG
Source organism: Deltaproteobacteria bacterium (assembly GCA_017302795.1). GTDB lineage: Bacteria > Bdellovibrionota > Bdellovibrionia > Bdellovibrionales > JAMPXM01. The sequence goes on from JAFLCB010000021.1 coordinate 25,604, forward strand.
ATTCGCTAGAAGCGACTTATCAGATTATGAAAGCGGCTCGACCGGATTTTCATTTCATTGCGACTTTCAGCGTCCGAGTGCCCGGCGTTCCGATTCTCTCGGAAAAAAGCAGAAAGGAACACGGCCTATGGACAATGGAAAACAGCCACACCGTGTCGCCCTATTGGCATCACGACACGATGTCATGCGGAGACGTATCGATGCATGCAAGCCGGCTCAATCATCGGCTGCAGAAAGAAAAGATATCTTTGGATGCTAGCGTGTTTTTTCACGGACTTTTAGACTACGAGCGCGAAGACCGAAATACCTTGCTCGACTTTCAAGAGCGCACCGCAACCAGCTATCCGCTTGTGTCCTCTGCCTTTCGAATTGCCGACAAATGGATGGAAAAAAATCTCAAATCAGATCTGAAGCAACAGATGACAGAAGTCAGGAGTTCACTTGTCGAAGCCTGAGATTGAGTACAATATTCCAGGTCGGTTGAATATTGCGCTTTCCGTATTTTCTGTCGCTACCTGTCTACTTCTTTTGTATATCGCGACCCGCACCTCTGGTTGGCAATTCTGGGCCGTTGGGTTTCTATTTTCTCTTTGTGCCAACACCGTTTTCTCACTCATGCATGAGTCAGTTCACCGGGTTTATCATCCCAACAAACGCGTCAACGAAGCGATGGGCCGAATCGCCGCTGCGATTTTTCCGACCTCTTTCACTTTTCAGCGGGCTATGCACTTGGGACATCATCGCCGCAATCGAACAGATGTCGAAATGTTTGATATGTACTATAGTGATGACAATCTGTTCCTAAAGTACATGCAGTGGTATGGACTATTGACCGGATTTTACTGGGCACTGATACCTGTTGCCTGCATGGCCTTCTTAGTTTTTCCCTGGCTGTTAAGCACCACATCGAAACAAAGTGAAAACTCGATTTCAATTATGCGCACAGGTGCGGCAGCGATGCTCTCTGGGCTGAAAGGCTATTCAAGCACCATAATCCGCATCGAAGTACTCGCCGCTACCACTCTACATGTTTGTTTGATCGCTTCAGGATTCGTAAGTTGGCAAGCGTGGCTCTTTTGCTACTGGATGTTCGCTGTCAACTGGGGAGCTCTTCAATACGCTGATCACGCCTGGAGCCCCCGCGATATTAAAAACGGCGCATGGAACCTTCGCGTGCACCCTCTGTTAAGAGTGTTTTTCCTCAACTACCATGACCACAAAGCTCATCATCAGAATCCGCATGTGTCCTGGATTCATCTTCCGAAACTGGTCAAAGAGTCGGACGCCGAGCGTCCCGGTTTTTTCGAAATTTACTGGCGCATGTGGAAGGGGCCGACTCTGACGACTGATCCGCCGCCTGCACCGCTCGATTCCAACCTCGATATATTGATATCGAAAGATTCCTTTCGATCAAGCCCCGCAAAATATCCGAAAAGCTTATAGAATAAAAACGGAGTACCAGGCACTCGCATATAGTGATCTGCACCCCACACGGGATAAACATTTGCCGACGGATGAAGCCCATCGAAAAACGTGAGGACGCCATCGTTCGGCCCAAACTTACTCATCTGATCGAACCGGCGCCGCTGTCCACTTGAGTTCAGATGTGACCTCAAACAGCAAGGAACAAGGCAGGTCAAAAGTCCTTCGGGAAACTCCATCTTCCAAGGCTGAGGAAGAATCCCCTCAGGGCCAGTGCGAAATTCCGAAACAATTTCCGGAGTAAATCCATAAGGCTTGAGTGCCCGATAGAGGAACCACTTTTTCCAAGGATTCAAACCCAACATGTGGTCCGCTTGCCGAGATCCATACAGGGTGCTGCAGATCATCACCCACCTTTTAATTTTTTTCACCAAAGCTGGTTCTTCTGTCAATGCAAGTCGAACTTCGGCAGCACCTCGACTGAGTGTGAACAAAATTATACTCTCGTCGTCGGCTTGACGAAAAAGTTCTCTTAACAGCTTGGAGTTGTCTCGCATGAGGCCCGTCGAATTGGTTGGGGCTAGTTCTGCGTTTAGACCGTGCCGACGAGCTACCTCTAGTATGACTTCCCCACCGCCGCCAAAATTTGGAAAATGTCGATAAAACCCGGCTGGAACCAAAACAAGCCGCCCGGACATTTTAGGCAAATGTTGAAGATCGACCGGTACTGCCTCAAATTCCGAAATGAACCTGCTATGCCGTTTTGATCTGCGAATACGATCAAAAAGGATCGCTGTGGCCATATCAATTCCGTAAATCTCGGTAAGCTCGACCAACCGATTCTGATCGATGTCCTCAAACACTAAATCCGTCTCAAGGAATTTCGCTCGAAATATGAGATCGGCCTCATCGACCATTGGAGACGGAGATGAGTTTTGCAGATACTTCTTCAACAAATCCATGCGGCGCAGTGTTCCTCTTTGCGAAATGCAGATTTTACTGCAAACCTATTTTCTCCAATTCTACGAGAGGATGCTCGCAATGATGAAACTGTTTGTTCAATTTCTCTCGCTCGTAACGTCCATTTTATTGGGGATCGCTTGTTTCAGTCCCATGGCGCATACGCAAACTCCTACGGAGGATCCCAACCACGCGGAACTGCGCGAATTGCGCGACTCTGCCTTGAAAGCGATGAATTCTGGAGATATCGATGGCTTCATTAAGCTCGTCCACCCGAACATCGTCTTCACCGGGCTTGATGGCCGGCTCAGTCGAGGACCTGAAGAAGTGAAGGCTTACTTTACTCGAATGATCACTGGCCCCGACCGCATCGTGAATTCCGCACAATTTGATGTGACAGTCGATGCTTTGACGGATCTTTACGGCAGCGACAAAACCATTGGCATCAGCCACGGGACTTCGAAAGATAGCTACAACCTTACCAGCGGCGTGAAGTTTGAACTCAACACGAGATGGACAGCGACGTTGATAAAAGAAAATGGCAAGTGGATGATCGGCAGCTTCCATTCGTCTGCGGACTTATTTGACAATCCCCTTCTTGAAAAATCCAAAGGAATGCTAGTTTGGTCGACTCTCGGAGGAGCAATCGCCGGTCTTGCACTTGGTTTTCTTGGGGCGTGGATGTTGATTCGGAACCGCGCAAACAATAACCGCGCAAAAGGCACAGTTTAACGCTTGGTGGTCTTGTGTTCCCCTATTTTTCGAATGGAATTGAGTGGGTTCAAAATCCCTATCGATTTCTAGATGAGAAATCAAAGGCCAAAGGCTTTACTTTTTCCGAACCCATTCCTGCAATGGGGAAAGTTCTTTTCACCGGTGATCCGGAGGTCATTGAACAAATTGTTCAAAATGAGGATCTTCATGCAGGTCGAGCGATTTCAATTCTCAATCGAGCTTTGGGCGAAAAGTCTTTAATTACCCTGGATGGCCAGTCGCACACGAAGCGAAAAAAAATGCTTTTGCCACTGATGACGGAAACTAGCGTAAAACGATTTGATGAACTTACGATTCAGTTAACGCGGGAAACTTTCTCAAACTGTCCCGCGGGTGCCCCCTTTTCGGCTTACGCGAAAGTGCGAGAGATCTCGCTGAAAGTTATCATCGAGCTCTTGTTCGGAGCCACCGATCGGCAAACGGCTGTCGAGCTGTTTAATGCAAGCGACCGATTTCTTCGTTGCTTTGATTCGGCCGCTATTCTTTTAATTCCATTTTTCCGTATTAACTTGGGCCCGAATAGTCCGTGGGGAAAAGCACTTATAGAACGAAACCAAATTGAACAAATCGTTCTTGAACACGTGTCGAGAAAGTCTTCTGTTTCTGCAAATGCTGCTGCTAATGCAAATGACAGTCCTCTGTCCTTTGTTCAAATCGCCCGAGCCGCAGTTGAAAACGGAAACGAAATTTCAACGAGCGAAATCGCAGCCGAAGCCATGTCGCTACTGGCATTTGGTCATGACACTGCGGCCGCAACGCTTGCCTGGGCTTTCAATCACATGCTTTCCTCACAAAGTTTAATGGCACGACTTAAGGGCGCAGATTTAAGTGACGGTAATTTTGAGGAGCTCGTTGAAGCAAGTTTGTTAGAAAGTATGAGATTGAATCCTGTCGTTGTTCATCTTTCTCGAAAAGCAGTGAAACGAACGGAAGTTGGCGATAGACGTCTTGATCTCAATCAAATCGCTGCTCCAAGTGCTTACCTTGCCCAACGAAATCCTAAGTGTTTTCCGAATCCAGAATCATTTATTCCAGATCGATTTATCGGCTCGTCACCACCTAAGTACAGTTACTTTCCCTTTGGCCTTGGGCACCGAACTTGCTACGGAAGATCGCTAGCGATGAGGCAAATGAAGCTCATCATGACCACTGTGATACGTGAGTTCAAACTACAGCTCATTCACCCAGGTAACGCGAAACCAGTTCGGAAATTGGTTCTGATGACTCCGGAACATGGGACTCTCATGGCGAGAATAAATTGACGAACTTAAACACCGCTCTCGACACTTTTCGCCTGAGAGTCCGAACCTATTTGGTCGTACTTTTTCAATGCGCCGCGGTCTTTGTTTCGCTCTATGGATTTTCAAATTGGCAGGCGCAGTTTCGATCGAGGTATCAAATCTATTGGGCTTGGGAGCTAAGCATCCCGCTGGTTCCGGAAATGATGCTGATCTATACTTCCATCTACGTCCTTTTACTATTACCGCTATTTGCCTGTATGATCTTCCCCCGAAAAAACGGACAAAGTTTTATGCGGACTTGAGAGATTTCGTTTCGTAGTCGACTGGTGACATGTAATCAAGCGAAGAGTGAGTTCGCTGCCGATTGTACCAGACTTCGATG
>JAFLCB010000022.1 GCA_017302795.1 Deltaproteobacteria bacterium
GATGGGTACGAACTCTACAAAAAATACGTGATCGAAAAAACGGAGGTGACGGCAGAACTAGAAATGATCTAAGTCGAAAACCTCTCGAACGAGGGCGCGTTGTAAACGCAATTCTCAACTACCGCAGGTTACTGGTCAGACTTATTCGATCCAATTTCCTGTTCCTTAGGGTTTGTTAATTTTTAGATTCACTTCTAGGTTCTTCTTAAAGAAATTCCGGTGAATATCAGCGCTCTTGTTTGAAGAGCGCTCGAACGAACTGCCGCGATAACCTAGTATGATTGAAACTAGTTAACTTTGAGCTAAAGCGTTTCTAAAATTTTACGGGCTTTCGCTGCTACTTTTTTTTCGAATTTAGTCAGGTCCTTCGCCACGAGGAGGATGGATCGCGTCGCTTCTTTTTCGGAGAGGGAATTTAAAAACTCCTCAAGAAAATCAGGGCCAATTTCGTCGCTCAGGATGGTCATAACTTCTGATGGTGATTGAGCGGACGGGAAATGTTCCGGATAGCACTCACTAGCCCATTTTAGAAAGGCGGAAGAAATTTTTTTATCCTGGTACCAGCAGCCGTCAAAAAAGGAGCCCTCGTAACTTTTGACCATCCACTTTAGGTCTTCAGAATCAACCGGCAATGCGCCTGACGAATTCGCTTTGGTTTTTTTTACGCCGGAAGAAATTCTAGGACTAGGACTTTGATTTTTCTCAGCCCATTGTTTCAGAAGACCGACCATTTCTTTTTTTGCGAGTTGAAGCATTTGTTTCATGGTCGGGTGTCCGCCAAAAGGATCAGCTCCTTTTTCAAGGAGTAACCTGGCGGCTTCCAACTGATTCTCTTGAACCGCGTAATAGAGCGGGGTTGCGGGAGTCCGCTCTTCAGCAAAAGGAGTGTGTTTGCCGATATCTGTTCCATTTATATCCATTCCCGCGGCAAGAAGTAATTCAATAATTTCTAAGGCCCCCTGCTTACTTGCAAAATGTAGTGCGACCAAACCTTTCAGCTTAATGTCGATTCCGGCTTGAAGAATAAGTTTTACGCAATCGGGATCTTTCCCTAACACGGCAGCGTCTAAAGGCGTTCTTCCCTTTTTCCAATCCTTGTGAATCACAGGTGCGCCGTTTTTCAAGAGCAACTTCAGCGTTTCGACGTCCGCTTTCTCGGCTGCTCCATCCAAGGCGCTCATTCCCACCAAGCTGTTGGTTTTTGCGCCCGCTTCAATTAAGAGCGCGACAATCTCCGGCTTTCCCTTCTTTGCGGCAAGATGAAGCGGAAAAAAAACACCACCGGCGACTGCATTAAGATTGGGCTTTAACTCAAGAGCTTTTCGAACTTCATCAATTTTTTTCGTCACAATTGCATCAAAGAGCGCGCCTTGAATTTTTTTGTCTGCCATCACCCCTCCGTAGTATCAATTTTGGAATCGTTTTAACCAAATTTGAGAGTTATCTAAACTCACGATTCAACGGTTACATATTTATTTTTTCACGACCTGTGAGAGTTGTCTATTGACCCAACAATATGCGGGCAAGCCGCTGGTCGTTGCTCCTATGAGATTTAAATCAATCGAAATGGGGAAAGGTGTCGAGCACGCGCCAAAGGCTCAGGTGCCAGCTTCGAATCTTTTCGGCAATGTCGAAAAGCAGCGAAGGCCAGAGGCCGAAGCGACACAGCAGCCATCTGTAAAGTTCGCGGCCCGCGAATTTTACAGATGGTGAACCACGCTTTCCAATAAACGAATTACTGCAAGCTATTGATTTCACCGAATTTAATGTCAAAATCGGCAAACGAATTTCCGCTGAAGACAGCAAAAATGTAGCTGAAATGTACTCTAAAGGCATGTCCCTTCGCGATATTTCAAAGCAGCTTGGGATGTCGAAAAATGGAGTACGTTCAAGTCTTTTAAGAGCGGGACAAAAGCTGCGTGAACCTACGCCTAAAGTCACTCACAAGCGTTCACTCAAGTCAGGTAAGCAAGCCGCACTACCCTATTATGGCTTCTGCTACTTTGAAGGGAAGATCGTCAAAGATCCACGAGAGTTTCCCACTCTTCAGAGGATTCATCGCCTCTGGAGTCAGGGGCGCACTATTCATCAAATTAATCTCGAACTGAATCGAGCCAAGCTTCCGTCTCGCACAGGAAAAGTATGGAGTTGGGCCGCGATTCAAAACATCGTCGTTCGATTTGAAAATAAACAAGTCATTCTCACTGAAGGGGGAAAATATGAATTTAGATAAACTGATTACCATTTCCGCTGGAGTCGTACTCGCGCTTTCAATAACGATGAACCTCGACAAGCTTCAAACGCTGATATGGCGAGCACAAGCCAAACTCATCTATGAATCGCGCACTGAGACTTGGGGAAGTCCTCGATTCTTTCCGCGTGAATTAGATAAGCAGGACACAACAGCTAAAGTCCCGAAAGCAAAACCAACTCAATTGTAATATTCAGTCTTCAAATCTCCCTTAGGCTCGACGCTCTTACGAAGATCGACCTTCTCTCGCATCTCCGCACAGGCGTCGCGCCAGTTCCTTTGGGATCTGTCACGAGCCCTGCCGCTTTTGCGTGTCGATGCGCGGTCGTTCTTCTTCAGAGCTGGTTTGCCTTCTCGGGGCCCGCTCCTTCTGCGAAGGGCCCCTCAAACAAGAGGCAAAGCCCAATCAAAGGGAGAAAAACATGAACACTGAATTTAATGAAAAACTGACTCAACTTGCCTTTAATCGCTCACTTCCATTTTGTTACTCTTGCTATCATGAATGTCCGTCAGGTCGTTGCGAATCTTGCGGTTCTGATGATCTCATGCGCTCCGTTCAAGGCGTTGGCTGTGAGTGGGGAACAGACTGGGTTATCAAACATATTCTAGAAACAGAACTCAATCCTGTGGATCTCGAAGAATCATTCGAGGAAACGATTCGCGAGTGCTATCCCGAAATCACTAAAGTCGGTTGGATGGAATTTGATACCGTTACTCTCATGAAAGAAAATGATCCTACAAGTTGGAGTTGTGCTCTTTCAGAGTACGAATCCAACGAAGAGTCTGAAGGGCTGATCGTTTCATTTGACGGAGGAGTAACGTATTACAGAAGAGATGAGGTCGAAGGGCTATGTTCTTAAGTAAAACTATAATTCGCGACTACACCTACTTACCTCTTCCCTAAAAACTGGAGAGTTTGACAAGTTGTTCTGAATTAGATCACTTTCGAATTTAGCAGTCAGTTGCACGAAAGTTTTTTTAAGAGACGAGGGGGTGGTTGGCCCCCTCGTAAGTTTACTTTATTTCGACTTTTACTTGATTACAGTTTGCGACTCTTTGAGTGCCGCATCTATTTTTCTGCCGCGATCACCGATTGCAACGGCCGCCTTGGTGACACGTTTTTGGACCAGGATCAGCAAAATAGGAAGAATCACGAGAGTCAGAATCGTTGAGGAAATTGTTCCGCCGATTACGGCTGTTCCCATGCTGGTTCGTTGTGCCGAAGCTTCATTGAGTCCGACCGCGATCGGAATCATTCCGGCAACGAGCGCCATACTTGTCATGATGATTGGACGTAACCTGCGTACCGAGGATTCAATGACAACTTTAATGTACTTCGCTGTATCGATGTTTGATTCTTCCCTTAAATGCTCAGACACAGTGTCGACAATCAGAATCGAGTTTTTTGTCGCGACACCCATGAGTAACAAAATCCCAATCAGTGAGTACATGTCAATGCCTTGTCCTGCCATCAGAAGGGCGATGAAAGCTCCGCCAATGGCAAGTGGCAACGCTGCCATGACCAATACCGGGACGAAGAACGATTCATACAGTGAAGCAAGCACTAAATAAAGCAAAACGAGACCAAATCCGATTGCCGAAGCGAATCCTAATCCCATTTCTGCGAAGTTCTCGGCTTCCCCCTCAAACACGATTCGAACTCCCGCAGGTGGTTTTATTTCGTCCGTGGTGACCTTCTTGAGCATCTCGGTGGCCTCACCAAGGCCCACCTTTGGAGCAAGGTTCGCGTTAACCGTAATTGAAGCCGCACGGCCGGCACGCTCAAGTTTTGCCATACTCACTCCTTGTGAGACCGTCGCTACATCCTTCAAGCGAACCAGAGTGGCATCTAAATTTGGAACAAGAATGTTATCAAGTTCCGAAACGAACGTAGCGGCTCCATCTTTGGCGCGCACACGAATGTCATACTCGCGTCCGGTATCACGAAAACGGCCTGCTAGAATACCTTCGATTCGGCCGCGAACCTCTTCGCCCACCAGACCTTCGCTTATTCCGAATCGGCCCGCTTTTGAAGAATCGACTTTAACCGTTAGTTCTGGTCGGCCAGGTTTATTCGTCGAGTGGACATCTAAAAAGATGTCGGTTTTTTGAAGGCGCTCAACAAGCAGTTTCGCATAGTTCGACGCTGTCTCGTTGTCGTTTGCAAGAATCGAAAAACTGACCGGGAAAGTGCCACCGCCAGATCCATCGTCTTTGACAAGATAAATGGTGCTTCCTTGCGGAAGAGTCTTTTGGAGATCCTCGGTGTACTTCCGGAAAGATTCTTGAATTTGGCTTCCTTTTTGTTCTCTCTCTTTGCTTGGCTTCAAGTTGATCTTTAGAGAAATGACGTTCGTCTCCTGACTCGCATTTCCAATCGTTAAGATTGAATTTAAAACGCCCGGGTCTTTTTCAACATGTTGCTGAATTGTCTTTCCGAATTTCTCTCCTTCATAGAGAGGTGTTCCTGACGGAAGTTTCATATCGACGATCAAAGTCGAAGGTTCCGCTGCCGGAACAAACGTCGACGGCAAAAATGGCGCGATGAAAAATAGGCTAATTGCTAAACTAATTCCGACTACGGCTGAAAACAAAGGTCTTTTGGTGATAACGTTCAGCACGCGGCCGTAAGTAATCTCGAGTCGATCTTGAAATCGACCAAAGGCCGCCGCTGATTTCGAAAAAGGTGTTCCAAGCTTCGACCAGAAAGTTTTCGACTCTTCCTGTTTATGAGGTGCTCCTGCCCAGTAAGCAGAAAGCATCGGTGCGATTGTTAAAGCGTCAAACAAGCTAATCAACATTGCAAAAGATACTGTAAGTCCGAACTCTTTAAAGAACTGACCGATGATGCCAGGGATAAACGCGACAGGGCCAAATACTGAAATGATCGCAATTGTCGTCGCGATGACGGCCAGCGCCACTTCGTTCACACCATCAATCGCCGCGCGCAGCGGGCTTTTGCCGGCTTCAATATGTTTAAAGATGTTCTCGCGGACCACGATAGCGTCATCGACCAAAAGACCCACTGCGAGACTTAACGCGAGCAAGGTCATGACGTTGATCGAAAAGCCCATCAAGTACATCAAAACAAAAGCGCCCAACAGCGAGTTTGGAAGTGCAAGACCGGTAATGAAAGTCGAACGCGCGCTTGCAAGGAAGAAGTAGACCACGATGATGGTCAGTAGAATTCCTAGAATAATTGTTTCTTGAACATCCCAAACGTTGTCGCGAATTTCTTTGGAACCATCTACGATAACATCGACACGAATATCCGATCCCGATTGCTGAAGATTGGCCGAAATTTCCTGCACACGATCTTTCAGTTTGTCAGTGATCTCGACGATATTCGCACCACTTTGACGATAGACTTCAATCGCGAGCGCGGGTTCGTTTTTAAAGTAAGCACGGGTCGTTTCTCTAACGGCACCATCTCTGACTTCACCGATTGAAGAGACTCGAATCGGTACTTCGCCACCTTGAAAGCCGATGACTCGGTCTTTCAAAGTCTGCAGACTCGAGAATTCACCAATACTGCGGACTCCGACATCGAGACCGCCACGTGGAATAAGCCCTCCCGGAGAGTTTTCGCCAGATCTTGCAATTTGATCCGCAACACCTGCAAAAGAGAGTCGATAGAATTCAACTTTCTTCGGATCAAGGTCGACTTGAATTTCTCGTTTAAGTCCACCAAGTATTTCGATACGTCCAATTTTTGGGATTTGCGAAATTTGCGGCTTTAATTCGCGATCAACCCAATCAGTCAGCTTCACGCGACTCACAGCCGTTGATCGAACTGCCAACGTCATGATCGGCAATGCGTTCATGTCATACTTCATGACGGTCGGCTCTAGAACCGCTTTCGGAAATCGTGACTTGACGAGGGCGATTCTGTCGCGAACTTTTTGTTCGATGGTATCGGTTGAAAGACCCATGTTGAATTCAAGACTGATTTGGCTGTAAGAATCTTGGCTGACTGATTTGATTTTCTTGAGGCCTTCAAGCGAAATCAGCTCTTCTTCCATTGGAATCGTCAAAACGGACTCGACCTCTTTAGGTCCAGCTCCGGGGTACTGAACGGAAACCAAAACAAACGGAATATCGACATTGGGCATGAGGTTTACGGGCATTTTTTTAAGTGCGACCAAACCTCCTAAAAGCATGAGGATAACAAGTGACGCAAAGAAGATCGGTCTTCTAAGTGATCCGATTGAAATATTCATAAAGAGCTCCCGTCAGTAAACAAAGTAAACTGAGCATTGATTTGCAAAAGAAGATTGAGCGCACGAATACGGGCCTGCTTCGAAGCCTGATATTCTTGCTGGAACGATAGCAGCTGAAAAGTCGTGGTTCTGCCACTACGACGGCGCGCACTTTCCATTTCGAATTTTTCAAGCTGAGCTTTTTCAACAGCTTTTGCCGAAGTATAAACCTTCATGGCCTGAGCAAAATTGCGATCAAGCTTTTCGATCTCGGCTTTCACTTCGAATCGCTTGCGATTGATTTGCGCTTCCGTGCTTGAGGCGCGAACTTTCGCGGATTTTTGAACGTCGTCAACGTGACTTCGATCTAACGGGATTGAAAATTTCAAACCCACTGAATAGTAGGGATTTTTCGTCGTGAGTGACTTATCAAAAGACTCCCGCGAATTTTGATCAAGTCCATTCGTTGAAACATGCCCTAAGAAATCAAGTTGAGGCTTTGTCCCGTCAGAAGCCAGTCGCGCTTGCGCGTTCTGAACATTGAGCAGCGATTCCAAGCTCAAAATGTCTTCGCGAGTCAGGTTGTCGCTCGCTTTTGATCGAGCGGGCCATTTGTCGGCATCCGGCAAAGAATCGAGCTCAGGAACCGGTGTATCTGTCGCGACCTCAAGCATTTCGTTAAAGGCTTGCTGCGCCTCTAGAAGTTCGGCTTCAGCTTGATTAAGCTCGAATTCTCGGAGCGCAACAGCCGCTTCGGCCTGCTTCAGGTCAATGTTCTCACTTAAGCGGTCTTGAAACCGATTTTTTGTCCACTTGAGAAAGTTTTGATTCGAAGACAAAAGCTCTTTCGATAGTGAGTAGAGCTCTTGAGCCGATTTAAGTTTCCAGTATGTTGCGATGGCGGACGCGCGCTCCTGTTTTTGTTTAAACCGCGCAGCAAAGCTGTCTGATTTGTTCTGCTCAACAATCGTTCCAACTTGGTCTTGCGTTGATCGTCCGAAACCATTTCTCCAGACGGGAAGAGTGAACTCGTAGTTGAAAGAAGAAATAGAAACCGAAGGGTTCGGAAGGAAGGTTGGGTCTGCACCTTCAAGCTTCTGATTCGAGATTGCATAGTATAATTTGTGATTGATTCCGTAGCTTGATTGTTGTTCAAACCCTGTTTGAACTTCCGATCCGATGCGCTGATTGCCTTCAAAGGTAGGATTTTGCGACTGCTTTTTATCCGATGCATAGGTGCCAGAGACAAAATAGTTGGGCGACGTTAGAAGGTATCCTTCGCTCGCGCGAAGTTTAGAAGCTTCGTCATCTAGTTTTTGGGATTGAATGTTGCTATTCTGCTTTGTGACCTTCTGGATAAATTCATCCAGAGTCAGCGCTTGCGCAACTGACGCCGACCCCAATAATCCTAATAGCAACACGATTACCGATCTCATTTCACACCTCGTTTGTCTTCGAATTTGACCGGAACTTCAGTCATACGAATCAAGAACTCGAACACTTTCTTTTTTTGTTTTTCTGTTAATTTGATTGTTGGAAACATGATCTGTGAATACAGACCCTCGATCGCCAGTGACACGACAATTTGCTGCTCGATGGGAAGCGCCTTTTCGACTTTAGGCGACGGCCAAAGTTCGCTACCTTGCTTTTTCGCCAACTCAGGCTCGCTGATTAGAAGTTCAGTCAATGCCATATACAAGGACATCTTTCCTGGCTCTTTACTTTCATACTGTTCAATAGACGCGCTTAAATGGGCTCGAAGTGAACGTCCGACAGGATTTTTGTCTTTAGATTCTTGACCATCGACGCTCGACATCCATTCAGTGCTGAGCTTTTCGAAGACTGATTCAAGAAGATCATTTTTAGTTTTAAAGTTATAGAAAAAACCCGCCTTACTGAGACCTGATTCTTTAATGACTGCGTCTGTTGTGAAACCCTTCAATCCTTTCTCGGCAAGGACCCGAATCGCGGCGTCGACAATATTATCTTTCGAATTTTGATATGTTCGTATGGTCATCTTTCCTCTTTCTGGTCGAGTGATTTCAAAGATCTCGAAGCAAATCCTGCAAGGCAGGCAGCAGCGGCTAGTAAACTTAAAATAATCATAATGTATCGAATGCCGACGGATTCTCCGAGCGGTGCCACGATGGCAAGACCAATCGGTGCCGAAAGACCCATCAACACGTTCAAAAGCGAAAACACTCTTCCTTGAAGGTGATTTGGGATTTTGAGTTGAAGTAGCGCCGTTAAAGGAGCATTCCCAAATGTGAACGCAAATCCGCTTACAAACCAGGCACTAAGCGCAATCCAAACCAAGTCCGATGAGGGTGCTGCGGTTAGAGTGATGGATAGACATGATATGATCCAAGCCACTAAAAGTGTTTTTGTTTTTTTCTCGGGTTTCGCGAAAGCGACGGCTAGTCCACCGAGCAGCATTCCCAGTCCCGACAACGCGCCAAATGCTCCGGCTAACTTTTCGCCACCGTTAAAGTGCTGGGTCACAAGTAAAGTGAAAAGCGTAAAGCACGGCATGACTAAAACCGTAACCGCTGCCAAGACCGAAAAGAGTCTTCGGTAAGCCACTACTGAGTAGACGGCAAGAAATCCTTCCTTAAAGTCTTGCCATAAATGCGAGTCGCCTTGATCCAATCTTTTAGGCTGAGGAATTGCGATGAATAGCAACGAGACGACACTTATCAACGCCGTAATCACATCAATCCAAAGTGATTGATGAATCGGAAACGTTCCCAGAACCACCGCTCCAATTGGTGCTGAAGCAATCGAAACTAATCCTAATACGCTTTGATTTAAACCTGCGGCTGTCGAGATAAAGGAGGCAGGAACCAAATTTTCAACCGAAGCCTGCGATGCTGGTCCTTGGAAAGCCTGCATACTACTGCGTACAAAGAGCATGGAATAGATGATCCATAAATCGGGCATTTCGTAAGACAGAGCTACCATCAAGAAGACGACGCAAAGAGCACTGATTGTATCTGTAAAAATCAGAATAAATTTGCGCGAATAACGATCGGCAAAGACTCCACCAAATGGAGAAAGAAGTGCTTGTGGAAGCAAAGCAAATAGTCCGGCGGTGGAAAGAACCGTTACACTTGCAGTTTCGACCGTTAGCCACCACATGATGATGAACTGCGTGACCGCTGATCCGACTTGCGAGAGTGCCTGCCCCGTAAAGAACGTCCAAAATGGAATCTTCCATGTGGAACCGGTGCTTAAATTAGAGTTTGCTGTTTCGGTAGGCATAATACCATACTATACCGTACATTATGGTATGTCAATCGGTCAAAATGAGACGATGGTTTGTAATTGGTTAGAATAGAGTATCTACTTCCATCTGCACGCGACCATGGCGGCGATCAGGTTCGAGTAACTCCAGCCTATGGCTTGAGCCGCGATTGCAGATAGACTATCTTGGTCACTTCGGTGCGGACGACCCGCACCGGTCATGTTGTGCTTCATATTCAAATCGAAAATTTTAAATTCGCCATCAGCGCTCTGACGACAATCGATTCGAATTGGCGCTTTAGCATTTACGATTTTACCGGCTAATGAGTACTGTTGATGAACTTTCTTGTAAATGTCTTCTGTCATTTCCTGTGCAGTAAGAACTCGACTGTTGTTCACGACAGCAACCGCTCCATTATAAGGCGCTATCCCATCGATATGATTGAAACGAATGACTCCCGGTAGAGCCCAATGGGTGTCTTTTTCTACGACGACCGCACCGATTGTGAAACTCCCAGGTGGCATGAATGTTATCGTGATCTCTTCGCCGGGAAGCAACTCTTCTAAAATGAAATCATCTCCGTAAAGCGAAGATTCAATATTGCGGTTTACTTGGGTGGCCAATTCAACTGCAAACTTAACAACCACAACACCTTGGCTTCCACGTCCTCGAATTGGTTTCAGCACTAGTGCACTTCGCACTTACTCGCTATTGGCGCGCTTGAGGGATTGAAGCGTTGCAAATTGAAGGATTGCAGGAAGTTTTTCATTGGACCAGCAAATCGAACTTGGAATTCAAAATCTTGCGGATCGCATTTTCGAGTCAGACAACAAAGGAAAAAAAATAAGTAACCAACCAACTGCTTTTTATACGATAACAATCGGAATCGAAGAGATACTGCTCTTTGGAATCAAATAAAAACCAGAGGCCGCACACGATGCTCGCAAATTTGCATCGTCAAAATTCCCTGTGACCAGACACTTCAATGAACTTTCTGGAAGTTTCGATAAGAAATCAAATCCTGAAGTTTTCAAAGATAGGTCGTGATCAACTAGGAAAACAAAATCTTTTGATGCAGTTGACAGAATATTTGGAGTCAGATCTTCGCAGTTTCTTGAAAACTCCACTTGTTCTAGTATTTGAGTTTCCCCGAGTTTCATTCTCCAAAGCTCTAATGCTGAATCTTGATCGTCGATCACAAAAATCTTTGATGCAGAATTAAATTTCAAACGTGGCAAATACCAAGAGGCTCGATCCTCAATCGGTAATGTGCAGATGACAGTCGTACCTACATTGAGAGTCGATTCAATGCGAATAGTGCCATGCCATGCTTCAATATTTTCTCTCGCGTGTGAGAGTCCAATTCCAGATCCATTTACTTTTCCTGCCGAATAGTTTTTTTCAAAAACCCTAGGGAGACTTTCTGGTTTGATACCGTGACCATTGTCTAAAATCGAAATAACAATTTCCGACGCTAGATCTCGAACACGGACGACTATTCGTCCCGATGATCCCATAGCCTCTACGGAATTTGTGACTAGATTCCCTAGAACGGCTCGAAGTTCAAAGGGAATATGTTTTACAAGTGCCGAAGCAATGATGTCCTCGATATCGAATTCAAAATCGACAGATTTTGGAAGCATTGCCGCAAGCTCTCGCTTGGCTTGTTCTAGCGTACTGAAAATGTCGGTTGAGTATGACTCCGCCAAAAATTCATTCGGACGATCATCGAGCTTCGAGATTAAATCGCGTATTTGTCCAATTGTTAGCTCTAAGAGCTCGCGCTCTTTCGCCGCTTCACCAGTTAGTTTGTTTGGAATCCGCATCAAAGCTGCAAGCGGCGTCCTAAGGTTATGACGAACTTGTTGAGCAATTTCACTTTTTGCAATTTTCTTTTCAACTTCAATGTCTTGATTGAACTGCTCCAACAGTCGGCGCTTTAAAAAACGAGTTTGAGGAATTGAGATTAAGTTTAAAATAATCCAAATCAAAATTGCGTAGGGAACAAGACGAAATCTTTCGTACTCAAATATGATTTCATCATTTGAGTAGGTCGCTGTACTAACATCGACTCTAACACCGACTTCATCTTTAGTGATTCTATTCAAAAGGCTTTCATCTCTGAAAATCTCTGCCTTCGGTGGAATGATAAACGAACGACCAGGCTCTGACGACTGATAGCTGATTGTTGTAAAACTTGAAAGTCGTGCTTGCTGTAGGATTAAACTTGCTTCTCGAAAATCTCCAATCTTAACCATTCGCGAAAGAAAGCGTGTGTTCTCCTCCGCTACATTCTGTAAATGAAGCGCATTGAAAACGATTGCTAAACCAGCCAAAAACAAAAGGCACAGACCTGATACAATAAACTGTTTCTTCTCGAACTCTCTTATTCTTTGCTCGGGTGTCTGAATCTTCATGATGGCCTCGTAATTACATAACGGGCCATTTTTATTGGCGCATCGCTAAGAATAGGAAGCGACGATAAATCTAGTTCTATCAAACTTAAGTGAGGAGATTGCAATGGAGCCAATTCCTTCTTGCGTGAGTCTGAAAATAGCGTGCTCATCTTTTCGAGAAAGCCTGGTTCTAAATGCCAAGGAAGTTCGTGTAACTCTAATTCTTCGTCAGAAATCATCCACGCATAACTTGGTAGAGCCTCGAAAAACGCTCGTCTTATTGACTGTTCAATAGAGTCAGAAAGAGCAAATCCTAGAGATGTTTTACCTGGAGTTTCAGAGCCTATTCTGCAAACTACGCCATAAAGATCAGCCTCCGTTGCCATTCTGTAGAATTCGATTTCCGCTGAAGGCGAAAACTCTTTGAGTTTTGCATACTCAGGATATTCAAAGTTCAATTTAGAAAACGGATTCACATTTTTTAAGTGCTCTTCAAGATAGAATCGTTCCAATCGTTCAAACTTTGCGTGCTGAGACGGATCATGAGTTCCAGCAATAGCGAAGCCGACGGAATCCAATTCTAATGTCCTACAGACAAGGCGTTCTAATGCCTCCGCAACAGATTTTTCCAATGCAATCTCACGTCGCGAATCGACACCTCTCCCATCGGCTTCGATTCCGTTCCAACTGATTTTGGTTTCAAAATCGAATACACCCGGAAAGATTATTTCAGGCCAATTGAACTCTCGAAATCGAGCGTTCAATTCGGTTCGCTTAGAATAAAGCCAATTGGCTAATGGAGTGTGATTCGCCATAATTGGTTATTCGCGTAGAGATCGGAAAGTTCTATTTTCCAAGGTTTTCTGACTAGGGCTGCATAAGGTGATGCTATTAAAGGTACAATTGCGGGCTCAGCAAGGGCTTGATAGTGAAGTTCCTTAAGCTTACTAATGCGTGAGCCTTTATCGTCAGTTGCCATATAATTTGCGAGCCATTTAGAGCGTTCCTGTTTTGACAATCCAAGCAATCCTGCATTCAGTGAGTACGAAATCAAACTGATATCTTCCATGAAGCCCGTATCCGTAGACGCAATCCAAGCATGTGGCACATCGTCTGGTTTTTCGTACTTTTTGAAATCCGGAACATTCGTCTCTTTATAGCAATCGGCCGTAGGAAGCGCGGCTGCTATTGGTGTTGCCCACTCATCATAGCCAGTTCTTTTTATGATTCCGATTTTGAAATGCTTTTGCGGCTCAGATTTTTTCAATTCACGAAGCGACTCAAGTTTTTCTCTTTGAGTTTGAGTTAAGCCGCCTTCACCCAAGCTAGGAAAAAACTCGGCTCTTTGTTCAAAGCCGGGAATGTCCGCATAAAGTGACGAAAAAACACCTTTCATTTTATCGCCAATATATCTCCGCTCATCAGCCGAGAGTTCTTTGCGACCACGTTCAGTAAAGACGATAAAAAGGCTTCGAATCTTCATAGTCACATGACTTTCAAAGTCGGGATGCTTTTGTGCAAAGCGAATAATCTTATCCGCCTTTGAAGCATCAATTGTCGTCAAATGATCGACTCGATTTTCTTCTAAATCTTTTAGGCTACTGTCAGGTTTTGTCGTATCAGTCGGGACAAAAACAATTTTTTCGGCAACATCTTTTGAAGCGAAATAGTGGTGCGGATTTAGCTTAAGAATGGCCTCTCCTGACTCTTCTTCCTTTTCTAGCCAATATGGACCGCTTGTTTCAGAAAAATTGATGATCTTTAAAGTTTTCGGATCAACACTTGATCTAGGAATTACAGCAAAGTCGATAGCTCCAAGCATTGGCAGAAGAAATGACTTACGCCCCTTAGCATTCAAATAGACGCTATCACTGTCTTTGTGAATTCCAGGGCAGTCGTCTTCTACTGTCTTTAAGGTAACGCCCGGACAAACGATGTCTTTGAAGTTGCCATGTGTATTTCCCGAAAGAACCAATAGCCGTTTAAGCGAAAAAACAACATCGTCTGGAGTAATCGGCATCCCTGAAGCCGTTTTTAGACTTTTTCGGATAGTAAGTTTTAGTTCATCTCCTAACCAATCCATCTTTTCAGCAACCCCAGCTTCGATAGAGCCATCCTTTGAGATTTCCACCAAAGGCGAAAATACATTTTCCAAGAAAATGTATTCGTGATCGAGATTTATATTGGTTGGCTCATACGCCGTTGCTTTCAGCTTAACAGGGAAAGCGACTCGTAATGTTCGCTCTTTGTTTATACTTTTCATAGATAGCCCTCCTGCGGCCGCTAACACCAAACCAATCAAAGTTAATATTTTGATATTAAACGATTTCATATAATCCTACTTTCAAAAAGCGCCTCCGCCAACGCAGATAGTTGTTGGTTGCGCACCGCCTGGCTGCACGTGCCCTTCGGCCTCAAGTACATTTAAAATGTCCTGGTCGAACTGAACGCACTGATTTTGGTTAACGGTCAGAGTTTTGGTTTCTCCCAAAATTCTGATCGCCCATGCGATCTGGACCTTTTGTAATGGCGTTAGTTTTTTTGCATGCTCGGCATCGGCCAGCGCGTTGAGATTTAATCCCATCAATGCTGCTGTGAAAATCAAAAGTTTCTTTTTCATACTTCTACCCCCTCGGTAAGCTGTTTGAATTCAATCTCATACTTTTTCATCTTCTCTCGAACAGTGCTTCGGCTGATGTTGAGAATCCTCGCCGCAGCAGAAATTGAACCGCCTTGTTCAAGAGCCTTTAATACTAAACCCTTCTCCGACGACATCTGGCTGAATTTTAGAGAAGCCAAATCCGTTGGCTTTTGTTTTGTCGTACCTAGATCTGGACGACTTTTTAATAGCGAGGCATCTAGATTCTTTTCTGAGGACATATTCACGAGAAAGCGTATACAGTGCTCAAGCTCTCGAACATTTCCAGGCCACTTCATTTTTTGAAGTTCTTCTGCAGCGCTAGCAAGCAAGACTTTTTGTTCGCCAGTTTCTTGATTTGTCTTTTCTAAAAAAGATTGGGCCAATACAGGAATATCTTCGGGTCGCTCGCGGAGTGGCTTAATATTTATTGGCAGGACATTCAGGCGAAAGAATAAATCTTCTCTAAAATTCTTTTCAGCAATAAGCGATTCCAAAGGCGCGTTCGTCGCTGAGATCAACCTGAAGTCAACTTTGCGACTTGTTGTCGATCCAACCGGTGTGATTGTCTTTTCTTGTAAAACTCTAAGTAGACTTGCTTGAAGATGCTTCGGCATTTCTCCAATTTCATCCAAGAAAATTGTTCCGCCATCAGCGGCTTCAAAATGCCCAATGCGGGCACGGACAGCCCCAGTGAATGCTCCTTTTTCGTGTCCGAAAAGCTCGCTCTCAATTAAGTTTTCCGGAATTGCCGCGCAATTGACTGCGATAAAAGGTTTAGCTTTTCTCAGAGAATTTTGATGAATGCCCCGAGCAACCTTTTCCTTTCCAGTTCCGTTTTCTCCGCGAATGAGAACAGAATCTGATGATGGACCGAATTTTAAAATGAGCTTTGCCACTTCAGCCATTGCTTCGGATACGCCGATCATTCCAACAGACAAAATCAACTTCTGATTTTCACTGTGTGAGCCAATAACAACAGGTTTTGTTCGTCGTTCGATTTCACGACATGCGCGATGTAAGATTCCTAAAAACTTGGCTTCACCAATTTCTTTATTAATAAAGAAGACAGCCCCTGATTCTAGGGATTGATTATGGGCCGTGACGGAATCATCGCCTGATAAGGCGAGGATAGTAAGGTTTGAGTCTATGCTTCGGAGCTTTTGAATTGCTTCTGGGCCTCGCATTTCAGGCATGTGGTAGTCGACCAAGACAATTGTGAATGGGAACAATTGCTGGCGAATTAGCGCAATACCTTCGTCGCCAGTTTCAACTGCGCGAACGAAAAAGCCTTCGTCTTCTAGAAAACCCGCCATTGATCGACGATAGGCGACGTCATCATCTATTAAAAGAATGCTGTGCTTCACCTCGTACCCCCGAAAGGCTGTAGTACAAGTTTGATGCCTAGCAATTCACTTAACTTAATTTTTTCTTATTTAATATAGTCGACTTGATGCCGGGTAAGCCGCCATTTGGAGTTTGGGCCATATATTAAGTACATGGTCGTTTTGCTACCAGTCTTGAATCTAAGACTAAGTTCTTAAAATTTGGACAGTTTTTTAAATAAGGAGGTGGTGAATGTCCGCCAGGGGGCAATGAAGGTCTTTTGTCTAGTGAGCTTTTCGTCGAAAGCTGCCGAAACTAAATAGATGTTTATTCAAAAAGAGTTAATTACAGATTTAGACCTATTAGTCAGCCAAGTTTTGAACCCGAATAGTCGTCAGTATGCTTTAG